>SFUB01000010.1 GCA_004561785.1 bacterium
GGGTCCGCAAAATATCGTGGATCCCGTTTCGATCGGGGACAAGTTCTTTCTTAACCCCCAGCGTCCCTAGATAGGAAGCGAAATCAAAACGGCTCTCAAAGGTCATGAACTTCAAAGGGGTATATTTCCCTTCGATCCGAAGCAAGTCCCCTACTTCATAGGAATGAGAACGCGCGGAAACGTAGAAACTCCCCGTGAATGTCTTCAAAAGGAAATAGTTCTCGCTCACCCGGCTCACGACCCCAACCCTAGGCGAGAACAGGATTGGATCCAGTCTTCCCAAAAGGCCCAAGGTGATGCCAACCCCAAGAGAAGGCAAAGCGAACCGGAGGCACTTCTGCCGCCACCCAACCAAAAGGAGGATCAGGCTGAAGAAAAGGAAGAAACCCTCCTTCATCCAGCTAGAAGCCCCGCCGACGGCGATTCCTAGTAGCAAACCGACGAATAGGCAGAGCGGTTTCATGGCTCAGGAAGCGGCGTCTTTTAGGGTGATGCGGTCCCTAACCGCGCGGAAGGTCGCGTCCCCAATCCCGGAGACGTCCTTGATTTCCTCAATGGCGTTGAAGGAATGGGTGGCGCGGTAATTCACCAAGGAAGAAGCCGCCGCTTTCCCAAATCCCCCGATCTCAACTAAATCCGACTCCGAGGCTTTGTTGATGTTGGCTTTCCGGATCGGCGTGACCGCGCAGGTATCGGAATTGTCGTAGACCGGAGCGATGTAATAGGTTCCCTTCGCTTTCAGCACGTAATCGACGTTGTAGGCCAAGGAATCCGCGTTTGTGGTAACTCCATCCGCGGCTCCGATGAGATCCTGGAGGACGGCTCCCGACTTCAAGACGTATGTGCCGGGGCGATTAACGGCCCCGGCGATGGTGTAGGAAAGGGCGTTCCCGGCGCTTAGGGAACTGGCGGTTTCGCCCGTGGTCTCGGAGATGAAACTCCCGGCCAGGGAAAAGGCCACAAGCGCGACGACGGTGACGGCGACGATTACGGCGATGGTTTTCATTGGTTTGCCTCCCGCTTATTCCTAAAGGGGAATCAGAAGGTTCGCCCAACGAAAAAAGCCCGGATTTCTCCGAGCTCAGCTTTTTGGAATCCTTATTTGCGGATTTCAAGGATGCGGACCTTGTAGGGTTCCTCAACGTCGACGAGGACTTCCTCGCCGATCCCTTTGCCAAGAAGAGCCTGGCCAAGGGGCGATTCGTTGCTCACGACCGGGATGTCGGCCATCGGGTCGGCGCCGGTGTTCCCGGCGATATGGACGGAGAGGGGTTCTTCCGCGCCCGTGGGGAGGAAGACGACGATGTCGCCGATCCCGGCCACGTTGCCGTTGCTTTTGCGGACGATGGTGGCGTTATGGAGGATGCGTTCGATCTCGGCGATCCTGGCTTCGACCTGGGCCTGACGGTCGCGGGCCGCGTCGTAATCGGCGTTTTCGGAAAGGTCGCCTTGGCTGCGGGCGAGGGCGAGGGCTTCAATGACCTCAGGGCGGACGACGTCGATGAGGTTGCGCCTTTCGGCTTCGAGCTTATCTTTTTCGGCTTCGGTTAGGATGATTTTCTGTTCTGCCATCTTATTTACCTTCAAATATCGGTGATGATTTTACCCGTCTTTTCTTCTAGGGGCAAGGTCACTTCCTCGCCTCTTCGATCTTCGGATCCTCTTGGAAGGCCTCGAAGACCTGCTCGGCTTCGTCGAATTCCTCGTCGTCGACTTCATCAAGGCTAGTCCCATCGCTCGAGGACATGACGATCACGTCATCCGGATTCTCCTCTTTATAAAGGAAATAGTAATCCTTGCCGCGCTGTTCGTTGTGAAAATAGAAGAGGATTTTGGCGACTTCCTTTTCCCCGTTTTCCTTGGTCAACACGATTTCATTGTCGTTGATTTCCATGCTGGTTTCCTTTCATTGGAGTTTGCTGCGGAGCAAATCCACCGCTTCTTCGAATTTTTCTAGGCTCTTGGCGGAACCGCTCGCCATTTCAGGCTTGCCGCCGCCATTGCCGCCAAGCAAGGGGGCGACGAGCTTCATCGCAGCCCCAGAGGGGAGCTTCTCGGCGCCTTTGCCGCCGGCTTGGATGAGCAGGCTCACCCCTTTCTCGCCCTTTCCGGCGAAGAAGAGGAAGAAATCCTTCTCCTTGCCTTTGATGCTATCGCCTAGTCGCAGCAAGTCCCCCCTTTCGGCTTTGTCGAGCTTTTGGCAAAGGAAAGAGACGCCGCCGACGTTTTCCATCTGCTCGCCGAGCTTTTTTGCAGAATCGGAGGCCATCTTCTGCTTGAGCGAGGCGATTTCTTTGCTTTGGCTCGAAATCGTCTCAAGCAAGGATTTCTCTTTGCCCACAAGCTCCGAATCCAAGGCGTTCAAGGTCTTCTTGGCCTCATCGAGCAAGGCCTTCTTTTTCGACAAGTAGGCATAGGCCCCGGCGGAGGTCCGGGCTTGGATGCGACGGACGCCGCTAGAGACGGCGCCTTCGCTTTCGATCACGAAGAGGCCGATCTCCGAGGAATTGGAGACGTGCGTCCCGGCGCAGAATTCACGGGAATAATCCCCGAACTCGACCACGCGGACCTTTTCGCCATACTTCTCTTCGAACTCCATCTCGGCCCCGAGTTTGCTCGCTTCTTCGATCGGAAGGACTTCGGTGACCTCGGGGAGGGCTTCCAAAATCTTCTCGTTGACTTCCTTTTCGACCGCGGAGAGCTGCTCTGCAGAGAGCTTCTCCAGAGCGGAGAAGTCGAAACGGAGATAATTCCTATCGACGTAGCTTCCTTTTTGATCCACGTGCTCGCCTAGGACGTGGCACAAGGCGGCGTGGAGCAAGTGGGTCGCGGAGTGGTTGCGCGCGGTGAGTCTCCTCGCCTCGGGATCGACATGAAGGGTGAGTTCATCCCCCATTTTCAGAGTCCCGAAATCAACGCGGACATGGTGGAGATGCTGCCCAGCGGGGGCTTTCGACATGGCTATCACCTGCGCGGAGAAGGAATCGGAATAGATTCTGCCTTCATCGGAGACCTGGCCGCCGCATTCGGCGTAGAAGCAAGTCCGGTCGAAGGCGACCTCCCCTTCTTCGTCCAGGGAGTCGACTTTGGCCCCGTCGCGGAAGAGGCCGATGACTTTGGCTTTGATCTCCGTGGGGCCATAGAGGAACTCGGAGGGGGCCTTGAAATCGAGGAGGTCTTTGGATTGCTTATGGAAGGATTCGATCTCCCCGCGGGCCTTTCTGGCCCTTTCCTTCTGCTCTTCCATGCAGGAAGCGAAGCCTTGAAGGTCGACAGAAACCCCTTCTTCCTTGGCGATTTCTTGGGTGAGGTCGATCGGGAAGCCGTAAGTGTCGAAGAGTTTGAAGGCATCCGCCCCGGACAAAGTGGAGGCGCCTTCGATCATCTGGCGGAGCTTTTCCTCGCCGGAAGAGAGGGTCTTGAGGAATTTATCCTCCTCCGACTTAACCATTTTGGAGACGAAGGCGGATTTGGATTCAAGCTCGGGGTAGAAATCTTTGTAATAAGAGGCGACAACCTCCACAAGACGATAGAGAAAAGGCTCGTTGAGGCCGAGTTTCTGCCCATACCGCATCGCGCGGCGGACCAAACGGCGGAGGACGTACCCCCTGCCTTCATTGGAGAAGCTCGCTCCGTCGCTCAAGGCGAAGGTGAGGGAGCGGGCGTGGTCGACGATCACGCGGTAGGGAAGGAGGTTGTCCCCTTCATATTCGGTGTGGGAAAGTTCTTTGACTTTGGCGATCAAAGGAGCGAAGAGGTCGGTTTCGAAATTGGTCTCCGCGCCTTGAAGGATGCAGGCGAAGCGTTCTAGCCCAGCGCCCGTATCGATGTTTTTGCTCGGCAACTCTTTGTATTCGGAACGCGGCAAGACGCCGGGTTCGCAGTTATATTGGGAGAAGACGATATTCCAGATCTCGATGTAGCGGTCGTTGTCCATGTCGTCTTGGAGGAGCTTGACCCCAAGATGGTCGGGGTCATATTCCTCGCCGCGATCGTAGAACATCTCGGTGTCCGGTCCGCCCGGGCCTTTGCCGATCTCCCAGAAGTTCCCTTCCAAGGGGATCAAATGGTCCGCGGGGACCCCGCATTTGATCCAAAGTTCCTTGGTGGCCTGATCAAGGGGCGAATAAGTCATGTAAAGCTTCTCCACGGGGATGCCGAAGCCGGTTTCCTCGTTGGTGAGCAGCTCATAGGCCCAAGGGATGACCTCGGGACGGAAATAGTCGCCGATCGAGAAATTGCCCATCATCTCGAAGAAGGTGTGATGCCTCGCCGTGTGGCCGACGTTCTCGATGTCATTGGTGCGGATGGATTTCTGGATGTTGACGATCCTGCGGCAGGGAGGAACCTCGCTGCCATCAAAGTATTTCTTAAGCCCGGTGACCCCGGCGTTCACCCAAAGCAAGGACTTGTCGCCCTTGGGGATGAGGTTGACTCCCGGGACGAAATGGTGTCCCTTGCTCTCAAAGAAGGAAATCCAGCGTTGGCGGATCTCGCTTCCGGTCATGTAATGCATATGCCTGCTCCTTTCGCGGGGAAAAGAAAACGCCCCGCAGATTGTGAAGGAACGCTTGCGCGCGGTACCATCCTTCTTCACCGTCATCGGTGCGCTTGATTCCCGTCTTATCGCGACGGAGACGGCGGCATTGCCCGCATAAGGGGGAGTGGCAAGTTCCCGATACGTGGCTAATATACACTCTCCCAAAGGGAGAGGCCATAAAAAGCGAATATCAAGTCGCCCAAGAGGCGGGCAGCACGCGATTCGCCTTCATCCATTCGCTGTCCTTTAGTTTGCTCGAGGAGTTGGAGCAGAGGAGGGATTCCTGGCTTTCGCCCGAATAAGAGACAACCACGTTCCCATTGAAGGGGGCGAATTTGCTCTTGTCTTTCATATCGCCCAAGGTGGTCACATAAACCCGGTCGGTATAGGCGGAGATGCGGTCGAGGAATTCCTGAGCCGGGAAGGTGTGTGAGGCGCCGGAGGCATATTCGGTGTTGCCGGCGCAGCAGGTGACGACGCATAAAGACGGGGTCACTCTCGAAAGGAGTTCTTCTCCGGAGGCGGTGTAGGAACCATGATGGCCGGCCTTGAAAAGGTCGACGTGAGGGAGGGCGTTATATTTCGCCAAAGAATGCTCTGCGTAGGCCTCGCTATCGCCGGTGAAGAGGAAATTCCGGCTTCCCTGGGTGAATAGGAGCGAGACCGAATAATCGTTTTGGTCGGAGAAGGAGGAGCGTTTATAGCTGCTCTCCAGCCCTGCCACTTCCGCGGAAGTATGGTCGTAGAAATAGGAATAAAGCACGGTCATGGCGAGGTTTTTCCCAAGCTCCACCGTATAGGATTCCCCTTGGCTATTTTCCATGAGCCCCGCGGCGGTTCTCCAAATCGTCCCTTGGCTAATCGCATAATCCCTAGAAGCGACGTAGTCCGTATAGAGGGCAGACACGTGGGCGGAATCCTTGCCGCCCGGCGTCCTATAAGTCGAGGAATAGTCCACGAACCGCTCATTGCCTTTGGAATTAGAAGGGTCGGCGTTGTTGATGACGGAATGGCCGTCGCTGGAATCGTAATAGGAGAAATCGATGAGATTATCGATTTTGAACGTGTGGAACAAGCCGTTCCTCCCTCCTGGGGATTTGGCGTCGACGTTGCCGACGAATCCGGCGATGTGGTCTTGATGCCCATGGGTGGAGATTACGTATTCGAGCTTTCCGTCGGCGACGTAGTCCCCGCCTCGTCCGGAGTCGCAAAGATAGTCTTTGATCGCGGAAGCGCTGCCTTTTCTGGCCCCGGCGTCGATCAGGATGTCCTTATCCCCCGCTTTCACGTAGATCGAGTCTCCGGAATAGGGCTCCTCGCGGTCAATGAAATGGAAGGAGATAGGGTCACAGTCCCCCTGCAAGGAAACGTATTGGGATGAGGATTCGGAGGAGGAATCGTTTTCGGGATTCCTCAGAAGGCCTTTGTGATTCAAATAGAGATAGACTCCGACGCAAGACAAAGCCAAGACCAAAACGATGGCTAAGGCGATGAAAAATCCCTTGGGGTTTTTCTTGGCTTCTTTCTTGAGGGATTTGGCGAGTTTCTTGGAAGGGGCGAGGCCTTTGCTTTTCTTTTTTGCCATGCAATCCATTCTAAAGCAAAGCCCTCCTGGGCAGGAGGGCTAACTTCGGAATTTTCAGTCGATTCTCTCATCGCCGCGGTAGATGCGGCTGATGATTCCGCCGCCAAGCATCCTCTCCCCATCGTAGAAGACGGCAATTTGGCCTGGCGTCACGGCTTTGACTGGGGTTTCGTAGATAAGCTCGACCTCATCTTCATGGAAAAGCAGGGTCGCGAATTGGTCGGGCTGCCGGTAACGGAACTTGACCCCGACTTTCATAGGTCCAGAAGGCTTCTCGCCCACCCAGTTGACGTGGTCGGCGAAGCAAGAAGTAGAGTCAAGCAAATAGGAATCTTTGGCCTTGGCGACGTAGAGAATATTGTTCTTCACATCTTTCTTATATATGAAGAAGGCCCCTTCTTCCTCTCCGGAGACGCCACCGATCCCCAAGCCTTTATGCTGGCCGATCGTGTAATAGAGGACCCCGCGGTGCTCCCCCACGACCTTCCCGGTCTTTCCTTCGACGATCTTCCCTTTTTTGGAAGGAAGATAATTGGAGAGGAATTCCCGGAAGTTCCTTTCGCCGATGAAGCAGACGCCGGTGGAATCCTTCTTGTCCATGACCGAGGAAAGATCCAAGGCGTGCGCGATCTCCCTCACTTGGGGTTTGGCAATCTCGCCAAGGGGGAAGAGGCAAGAGGAGATTTGGGTCTCATCGATCTGGGAAAGGAAGTAGGACTGGTCCTTGTTCTTGTCGAAGGCCTTATAGAGGCAGTCCCTGCCTCCATATGTCCCCTTCTTCGCGTAGTGGCCCATCGCGATCTTGTCGCATCCGTTTTCCTTGGCGAATTTGAGGAAAGAGTCGAATTTGATGTATTTGTTGCAGAAGACGTCCGGATTAGGGGTCCTTCCGTTTTCGTATTCCCGGAGGAAATAGGAAAAGACCGAGTCCCAATATTCCTTCACGAAGTCCGCTCGAAGCAAGGGGATGCCGAGTTTCTCAGCGACCGCCTTGGCGTCTTGGTAATCCTTCTCCTGGGGGCATTGGGGGTTGTTGATCGTCGGGTTGCCCAGATAGTCGTTATTGGCTAAAGCATCCCAGTTCCTCATGAAGCCCCCGACGACTTCGTAGCCCTGCTGCTTCAGCAAATAGGCCGCGACGGCGGAGTCGACGCCTCCGCTGAGGCCAATCATGATTTTCATTGGAACAGCTCCTTCGAATCCAGCATCAAAGTGAACGGCCCATCATTGACCAGAGACACTTTCATGTCCGCTTGAAAGACGCCCGTCTTCAGACTTGGGAATTCTTGCCGAAGCAAGGAGACGAACTCCTCATAAAGACGCTTGGCTTCCTCGGGGCGCATGGCTTCCACGAAAGAGGGGCGGTTCCCCTCTTTCAAAGAGCCGTAAAGGGTGAATTGGGACACGCAGAGGACCTCGCCGTCGATTTGGCTCAACGAGAGATTGGTCTTTCCGTTTTCATCCGGAAAAATCCGCGCTTTGGCAATCTTCTTGGCCATTTTCTCCAGTGTCAGATGATCGTCGCCTTGGGTGAAACCGACCAAAATGAGTTCCCCCCGCCCGATGGAGGAGATAAGCTCTCCCCCGATTGTCACGGAGCTAGAAAGCACTTCCTGAATCAAAGCGCGCATATTCAGCAAACATAGTCGTGGACGATGCACCTCGTCGCGACTTCCTCATCGGAGAGATTGAAGGCATTCTTAACGTTTGCGAAAACCTCTTCGCAGCCTTCTTTGTTCGTGTGGCAAACGGCCAAGACATCGCCCCTTTCAACTTTGTCCCCTACTTTCTTATGAAGCAAAATGCCCGCGGACATATCGATCGCGTCGTCTAGGGTGGCTCTTCCTCCGCCTAGTTGCATCGAGGAGACCCCGATCGCCAAAGAATCGATGTGGGTGACGAATCCATCGCGATCCGAAATGATTTCGACCTGACGCTTTGCAAGGGGGAATTTCTCGGGGTGGTCCAAATAAGAGATGTCGCCCCCTTGGGAAGCGAAAAGCTGTTTGAGTTTTTCAAATCCGGCCCCAGAAGCGATCGCTTCTTGAATTCTCTTTTCCCCTTCTTCCCGAGTTTGCGCAAGCTTGGCTTGCTCAAGCATGATGCCCCCGGCGATCGTGACGAGATCGACGAGGTCTTTCGGACCCTTCCCTTGGAGGGTTGCGATCGCTTCTTTGACCTCAAGGGCATTCCCAACCGCGAGGCCCAAAGGCTCATCCATGTCGGTGAGGATCGCGCGGGTGTCGCGATGGAGGCTGTCTCCGATGCCGACCATGGTGGTCGCGAGTTCTTTCGCCGATTCAAGGGTCTTCATGAAGGCCCCGGATCCGAATTTCACATCGAGGAGGATGGTATCCGCCCCAGAAGCCAGTTTCTTGGACATGATCGAAGAGGCGATGAGGGGAATCGATTCGACGGTGCCGGTCACGTCGCGGAGGGCGTAAAGTTTTTTGTCGGCGGGATCGATGCAGGCGGTTTGGCCCATGATGGCGATGCCGATGTCATTGACCTGATGGATGAATCTCTCCTCGGTTAAGGAAACCGTGGTTCCGGGGACCGATTCCATCTTGTCCAAAGTTCCGCCGGTATGGCCGAGGCCGCGCCCGCTCATCTTGGCGAGTTTCGCCCCGCAGGCGGAAACCAAGGGGCCCAAAACCAAAGAGGTCTTGTCCCCGACTCCTCCGGTGGAGTGCTTATCGACTTTGACCCCGGAGATTGAGCTTAAGTCGATGACGTCCCCGGAATGCATCATGGCCTCGGTAAGATGGGCGATTTCTTGCTTCTCCATTCCCCGGAAAAGAATCGCCATGGCAAGGGCGGAGGCTTGGTAATCGGGGATCTCCCCTTTGGAGTAGCCGTCCACGAAGAAGTGAATCTCCTGCTCGGAAAGGGCGTGGCCATCCCTTTTTTTCTCGATGATGTCAACCATTCTCATAATGCTTTCATGATACCCGTTGCCCCGCCTTTGGGAAAGAGAGAGGAGGAAAACTGCCGCATCCTGGTTTAGACTATTGCCATGGATTTCTATTCTTCTTTGACCCATCTGCCTCCTTCCTTGGTTGAAACGCTTCAAATTTCCGCGGAGGAAGAGAACACCCATGCCCTTTATCTGAATCTAGCCAAGATGAGCGAAGAGGCTTTCCTTTCCCGCTTTCCGAAGGTCAAGCCTCACCCCCTGCTCCCCCACGCCTTCTTGTATTCCAAATCGGATTACGAATTCGGGAAAAGCTTCTATTACGACATGGGCGTCTATTCGATCCAAGACGCCTCCTCGATGCTCCCTCCGTTTTATCTAGATCCGAAACCCGGCGAGACCGTCTTGGATCTCTGCGCGGCCCCGGGAGGCAAAAGCATCCTCCTTTCCCTCCTCATGCAGGGACGGGGGATCTTGCTAAGCAACGACCTTTCTCCAAGCAGAGCTAAATCCCTATCGAGCAACATCGAAAGGATGGGGTTAGGGAACGTCATCGTCTGCAACGACGATTTTTCCCGCCACACCATGGAGTTCAAAGAAACATTTGACAAGATTCTCCTCGACGCGCCTTGCTCCGGATCGGCGATGTTCCGGAAATCGGAACAGTCCCGCAAAGAATGGAGCGAGGCCAAGGTGAGGGAGTGCGCCCTTATCCAAGCCGAGTTATTGGAAGAGGCCTACGCCATGCTGAAGCCCGGCGGACGGCTTCTATATTCCACTTGCTCCTTCTCTTACGAAGAAGACGAAGGGGCCCTCTCTTCCTTCTTATCCAAGCATCCGGACATGAAGACCATCCGAGTCCAAGAGAGCCCCCTCTTGTATCGGGGGAAGAAAATCCCGGATTCCGTTCTTTTGTTGCCGTGTCTATTCCCCGGAGAGGGGCAGTTCCTTTGTTTGTTGGAAAAAGAGGGCTCTTTGGAAGGAGCTTCCGAGAGGCTTTGCGCTTCGAAGACCGGGTTTGAGGATCTGCTTGGGTTTTACGGCCTCTCGGATCGGTTTAATTTCCTCTCTTCCTCTTGTCTATGGTCGCTGCCTCGATTTTTCGATACGAAATCGCTCCACACGCTTCGGAAAGGCCTGAAGGTCGCCGAAGGACCCTATTTTGAGCCCGATCAATCCTTAGCCCATTATCTAGGGGCGGATTATCAAGTGGAGCTCACCTCGTCTCAGGCTCTTTCTTTTTGCAAAGGCGAAACCTTCCCCCTCTGTTTGGGAGACGGGTATTACTTGGCCTCTTATCAAGGCCTTGGGATCGGGTTCTTCAAGATGGCTAAAGGCAAAATGAAAAACCATTATCCGAAAGGGTTGCGAAGGCAATACAAAGAGATTTAACGGGATGGATTCTTGAGCTCGGAATAGCTCAAAAAGCCGATCGCGAAGACGCAGGCGCCGATGACGGAAATCGAAATCGCGATGGCCCAATCGGAGAGGAAAACGCCGTTCACGATACCCGAAACGGCCAAAATCGCGCCTAGCACGCAGCCGATCATGGCCAAAAAGGGCTTTTTGAGTTTGGAGAATAAACAAACCGATCCTTCCCCGATGCTGGCCAAGGCGAAGCCGCCGTAAGGGATCATGAAGGAAAGCCAAAGGGTCAGGCCCGGGTTCTCTTTTCGGAAAAGAACGTAGAAAGTCCCCAACGCGCTGATCAAGGAAGCGATGATCAAAGAGCTCCCGAGGGTCTTGAGAAGCGACCTTCCAGGATCCTTCATCTTGGCTTTGTTATATTCTTCGTTTCCGCGATCGAAGCTCATTTTTTCCACCACTTTCCGGCCTTTTTCTTATTGAGGCCCTGCGCATAGAACTCTTGGTCGAATCGCCGCATCGAGGCGACTTCGGACTCGATTTCGCTTCTGGCTTCCGCGGCGAGTTCGACGGTGTTCTTGCCCTTGCTCTCTTCGCAGGGAACGAGTTTTAAGGCATGCAGCTCCACCGGGAAGGAGGATTCATGCTCCGACTTCGACAAAGGTCGGAAGGATCCGAACCCCGCCACCGGAAGAAGGTCGGCTTTCCCCCACTCGAGCAGTTTGAAGGTGCCCGCGTGGAATTCGCCGACTTCCGAGAACGGATCTTTCAAGCGCGTGCCTTCGGGATAGACGACGAGGGTCATCCTCTTTTCCTTCATGGCTTTCCCGATCTTCATGAAGAGGCGGACGGCTTGCTTGGGGTCCCCTCGGTCCAGAAAGTAGCCATCGATGGCCTTGAGGCATTTGCCGATGAAAGGCATGTTCGCCGTCTCTTTCTTGGCGATGAAAGTGATGGGATCCTCGGCAAGGGCGAGCAAAAAGACAATGTCGCAGATCGAGAGGTGGTTGCTGACCACCAAGGTGCTTCTTTGCAGGCTTTTGAAGGCCGAGGAGACGTTCTCGTCGAGCTGAAGACGCAGTTTCTTCGACAAGGAGTAGGCGAGCTTATGCACTTTCCCGTATCGCAAGGAAAGAGGATACCTCTCCGGGTGGCGGCTATAGCGGATCATCCAAGCGAAATAGGACGCTAGGATTTCGATGCCGACGGTGAAGATGAGGCGCAGCCATTTGAATAGCGCCAGACCTTTCCTCTTGTTTTGGTTCTTTTCCATGCGGGCATTCTACCACCCGGAGAGATCTTTGGCTCCTTTTTACCTTCCTTCTCCGGCCGTGGGAAATATTTCGTCGATCTCGTCGACGATGAGGGCGCCGAATTCTTTGTCTTTCTCAAGCCTGCCCTTGAGGATAATGAGGCTTCCTTCTTTTGCGGTGAAGAAAAGCGAAGCGCTCGAAAGAGGGCAATAGACGGGGAAGACGTCGACGACGAATTTGCCGCCGCATCCGGGCATGACCCGATCGATTTCCACGTTGCGGACGTGGCTTGAAAGGCTCTTTCCGAGCCTTCCGGAAAGGAAAACGGATGATAACATGGTCAAAAGACCTCCTTTGGATGGGATCTATTGGGGCAGTTAGCATCCCCCGAATCAAGAAGAGGTCACTCTTCGAACACGGTCGCCGAGAATGCGGGGACGAGATTCCCAGGCGTCGCCTTTTCATCAAGGCAAGGCTCAGAGCAGAGGAGCAATTTCCTCCCTCCGTCAGGAATATTGTAATCGGTTTCGCCGGGGTTGAAGAAAACGATTATCTTCCGTTCGCTTTTTCCTTCTCGGAGCAAGAAGCTGCTGCGGAGGCAAGGCCCCTCCTCCCCCACGTCGAGGAGTTTGTCGATGCAAGAAGGGCAATAGGCGTGCAAAGGGGTCAGCCTCTTCCGCATTTCAATGAACTTTCGGATTTTCTCGACCATCCAGGAGCGGCTCGGGAGAAGCGAATAATCGAAGCGGTTGTATTCGTCGCCTTTGTTGTAGGTGTTTTCGAGTCCCTTTTTGCTGAGGCCGATCTCTTGCCCCGCATGGAGAAAAGGAACGCCGAAGCTAAGCAAAACGAAGCAGGTCGCGCCTAAAACGGCGCGGAGTTTTTTGCCTTCGTCCCAATCCGGATGCCACCTCGAGACGAAATCGAAATAGGTCGCATTGTCGTGGCATTCGATGTAATTGGTGGATTGCCTCGCGTCGAGGAATCTCGCCGGGCGGATGAAATTCAAAGAAGAGGAGGCATAGGCCGCCTTCGCGTCTTGGAAGCAGGAGAAATCCTGGCAATAGAGGCGTTTGACCGTCTCTCGGAAGAAATCGTTGAAGAAGCCGTATCCCGGGATGGCCGCATAGTTATCCATCGTGCCTAAAGGCAGATTTACCTCACCGCCCATGTTCCACCCCTCTCCGTGCAGGAAGAAGGAGGGCTTTCTCTTTTTGGCGAGGTCTTCGATCGCATTCAGGGTCTCCACGTCGAGGATACCCATGAGGTCGAAGCGGAACCCATCCACGCCGTATTGGTCGATCCACCACGCGCAGCAATCCAAAATCAATTTCCGCCCCATTTTCCTTTCGGAGGCGAAGTCGTCCCCGCATCCGGAGGTCGAGGCGAAGCTGCCGTTCCGACGTTGCCGGAAATAATAATTGGGTACGGTCTTCTGAAAAGCGGAGTCTTCGAAGGAATAAACGTGGTTATAAACGACGTCCATGATGATCCGGATGCCGTTCTCATGGAAGGCGGCCACCATTTTCTTGAGGTCCAGGATGCGGGAGGAGGGATCCAAGACGTCGGAAGCATAGCTTCCCTCCGGCACGAAAAACTGGGCGGGGTCATATCCCCAGTTATAGGATTTCTTGGGTTGCTCTTCGTCGACGGTTTTGAAGTCGTAGAACGGGAGCAATTGAAGATGGGTGAAGCCAAGGGAAAGAAGGTAATCGAATCCGACGGGGTCCCCCGCTTCGTTTTTCCGGTTTCTCTCGATGAGGCCGAGGAAGCGTCCCTTGTGCTCGATGTCGGTACGAGGGTCGCTCGTCAGATCGCGGACGCTGCCTTCGTAAACGATCGCATCGGTTCGATTGGGGCAATTCGGCAAGCGATCCTCATGGAGATCGACTTTGAGTTTGCTGAAATCGAGCACGACCGATGAGGCCCCGTTCGGGGTGGATGCCTTCGCATAGAGATCGGTCGCGATGCGGGAAACGCCGCTGTTGACGATCTCGAAAAGATATTCCATCCCTTCGCAATCGCCTTTCACCTCAGCCCGGAAGACGCCTTTTTCCCCACGTTCCATCGCTAGACGGCTCCAAGCGGAAGAAGAGGGAAGGCGGTATTGGAGGGTGACTCTAGAGGCTAGTGGGGCCCAAAGGGCAAAGGAGGTCCCTTCTTTGCGGTAGCTAGCCCCAAGATCATCCCCGTCATAGGCGTAGAGATCATCAAATCTTGGGAACGTTGGAGCGTCATCGACGTCCAGGGGCACAAGCCCATAGCCTGGGACCAAAAGAGAATAATCTCCGCCCAAAGGCAGATCTTGGGCCAAATGGAAATCGGCCACCAGGATCGAGGAAAGCGAATTTTGCTTCTCCAAGACCATCTTGAGGTTCTTCCCTCCTTCTTTCAGGGAGAAGGATTTCGGGTCGAAGGGGAAAGAAGAGAAAACGGTGACGCGGAGCTTGGAGAAAGAGATGAGTTTGGCGTTGATGACGGTGTCTTTCATGGGATGTTCATTCCTCGGAATAACTGGTAGTGGCGCTGGAGGCGGAGCCGGGGGTTTGGCCGTTTGCGAAGCCTCCGGGGTTCGGATCGACGTGAATGAGGACTTTGAAGCCTTTGCTGGAGCCCGGGGCGTCGCTTTGCTTAGCGACGATCCCTTCGGCTTGGAGCTGGGCGATGATTTTCCCGGCGCGGGGGAAGCCGACCCCGAAGTTGCGCTGGATTTGTGAGATCGAGGTGCTCTCCTGCTGCATGATGGCGGCTTTGATCATCTCGTATTTGTCTTGGTTCTGGGCGGCCCGGATCTCGGCGGAGCTCGGGGCGCTCACCATGGAGACGGCGGTCGATTCCTGGGATTCGGGGCTGAGGTCTAGGAACTCCGGATCGTAATTGGTGCCCATCTGTGAGCGGATGAAATCCGGCACGGCGGTTAGATCCACATGTTCATCGACGAAGCACCCCTGGCAACGCACGAGCGATTTGCCAAGCTGGGCGCAGTCGACGAGCATGTCGCCGTGATCGAGGAGCTGTTCGCCCCCTTTTTGCTTCAAGGCGACCTGAGAGGCCACAACGTCTTTCACCATAAGGCAGACCGTGACCTTGAGGTTGCTTTTAATTACACCGGAAATGGTTTCAGCGTCCGGGTGCTGCGTCGCGATGATCAAGTGAATCCCGGCGGCGCGGGCTTTTTGGCCGATGCGCTGAATGGGGTCGGCGATGTTTTTGCAGTTCATCGCGAGGTCCCCGAATTCGTCGACGACAACGACGATATAAGGAAGCTTCTTCTTGTTATGGGCCGGGGCGTAGTAATCGTTGTAGCTGCGGATGTCGCGGGTCCTGGCTTTGGCCAATAAGGCAAAGCGTCGATCCATGAGGTCGCAAAGCTTGTTGAGGGCGACTTCGGCTTGCTTGGGGTCGGTGATAATCGGGCAGAGCAAGTTCGGGAGGCCTTCGTAGGCCACGAATTCGACGCATTTGGGGTCGACCATGACGAGGCGGAGATCCTCGGGGCGGTTCCTCATGAGCAAAGAGAGGAGCATGCCGTGGATGAAGACGGATTTGCCAGACCCCGTCGCGCCGCAGACGAGCATATGGGGGAACTGGGAAAGGTCGCCATAGACGAGATTTCCGTCGATCGATTTGCCGAAGGGCACGACCAAATTGTCCACGGGGCGGTTCGGAAGGGCCTCGAAGACTTCTTTGAAGGGGACCATCTGACGAACGCGGTTCCCGATTTCGAAGGCTGAGGTCGTCTTGTTTTGGACGATGGGGACGAAACGGGTCGGAAGGCCGGCCAAGTGGGCGGAAACGTCGGTTTCGTAGCGGCTGAGCGAGGTGACTTGGACTGATGGATCGACCTGGACGTCGAAACGGGTGACGGATGGCCCGATTTGGTAGGAGACGACGCGGGCCCCGACGCCGAACCCGGCGAGGGTCTCATCGATGATGGCTTTGTTATTCTCAGCCTCTTGAATCCTTTTTTGCTCAAGCTCAGGGTCCTCTTCCTTATCCTTGAGGAGCGAGGCGTCCGGGAAAACATAAGGCGGAAGCGGAGTGGCGTCTTCGCCGGGGTTTTCCGGCTGCTTTGGGGCGGAGGGGGCCTGAGTCGGGGCAGAGGGGATGGGAGAGGGGGCCGGGGTTGGAGGAACGACGGGCTTCTCCGGGATGATCTGAGGCTTTGGGTCTTCCTCAACTGGAGCGGGCTCAGGCGTCGGAACGATTTCCGGCATAACGGGTGGGACGGTCTTCTGGCTTTGGGCAAGGGGAGTTTCAGCGCATTCGTTTTTGCTCGCCTCCACCGCAGCTTTTTCTTCAAACAAAGGGAAGGAGGCTTCCTTCAAAGGAGTCTCTTTTTTCCGAGGTCTAAGCGCCTCTGGGACTTTGGAAGTTTCTTGGGACGCCGTGTTTTCTTTGGAAGGGGCAGCATTCGCTTTTTGTTCCTCCTCCAGCACCGCCGAGAAGGGGAAGGTCGCTTCTTGGAGTTCGTCGACGCGCTTGTTTTTTTGGATAGGCGCGCCGAAAAGGGCGGAGGAAGGATCCGCCGGGGTGAGTGAAGGCGAAGGGTTCTCCTGCCGGTATTGCTTCCTTGAGGAATAAGGAAGCTTGCTTGAGGGGAGGAACTGCCAGGATTCGAGTTCTTGCTTCTCCTGCTCCATGAGGTTCTGACGGTCCTGCGCACTCGCCTCTTTGCTCTCTTGTTGCTCCTGTTCGAAGGAGAGATCGGGCTCATTTTTCCCGATTTCGACCTCTTGGCGCTTCTTCTCTTGCTTGGCTTGGCGTTTTTTCTCGCGCTTCTCCGGATGCTTCGCCTTTGAGACGGCGGCTTTCGCGCGCAAGGAAAGGACGGCTTTCTTAAGCAAGGGGAAGAAAGCGATCAGCAAGGCTGGGAAGAGGCACAAGGAAGCGACCAGCAAAGGCAAGAAGCGGCCCGGGATCGCAAGCAATCCGGCGAGCTCATAAAGGGGGAAGCCGCCGAAAAGGCAAGGGTCCAGGAGCATCGCCTCGCCTTTTTCGGCGAAGGAGGAGTTGAGAATATCCAAGAAGGATGAAGGCAAAGATGGGTCTTCGGCCCCGGAGAAGGCGAGATCATTGGCGAGCAGCCCGATTCCTAGATACGAAAGGGCCAAGACGAAGTAGAAGCGCTTCGGAAGGCTCCCGACCTTCCCACGGAAGGGAAAGAAAAATCCGACGAAGAAGAAAAAGGCGAAGAAGAGGTAGAAGAAGATCGTCCCGAAGAGGAAGATGCCCCCGTAGGCTAAGGCGCTGAGATGGGTCCCGGGGGAGAGCAAGAAAAGGAGGCAAAGCAAGCAAAGCAAGACGGCAAGGGCGTTTTTGACCATGCCGGAGGTGAATTTCGGTTTTGATTTCTTCTTATCCATAATCCTTTTGATTATAAATCAAAAAACGGAGCCGGGAGAACTCCCTTGCCCCGTTTTTGCTCTTACGCCACTTCGATGATGAGCGGCAGTACCATCGGCTGTTTGCCGGTAAGCCTGCGAATGGCGCGAAGGCACCTCTCGTAGACGTTCTGGCGGATTTTTTCGATGTCGTAATGCTCCGCTTCGAGGTATTCAACCACGGTGGAGACGAAGATCTCCCCCACTTCGCGCTGCACGAGTTTCGCGTCTTTGGCGTAGACGAATCCCCTCATCTGGATGTCGGGCCCAGCCACGATCTTCCGTTTCGAGCGGGAGACCGTTATGGCGAGCATGATCACCCCTTCGCCAAGCTGCTGACGGTCCTCAAGGACGGTCTCGGAGACGTCCCCCACCCCTTCGCCGTCGATCATGAGGTCGCCGTGGGGGATCTTCTCGTCGAAGACGCGGGCGCCGCCTTTCTCGTCGATCAAGACGGAGGCGCCGTTTTCCACCACGAAGACGTTGCTGTGGTTGAGGCCCACGCCCATCGAGAGGGCGAGCATCCCGTTGGCGAGCAGGTCTTTGTAGAGCCCGCGGACGGGGAGGTAATACTTCGGGCGGAGGATTGAGATGACGGTCTTGAGGTCCTCTTGGGAAGCGTGCATGCGGAGGAACGCTTTTTTGCTGATGTTGTAGACGGTGCAGCCGGTCCGGTAGAGCTCATCGATCGCGTCCGTGTATTCGAGTTCGGTGTTGTCGTCGCTGGGGGAGGCCCAGAAGAAGGTATCCTCGGGCTTGATGCGGACGCGCTTGTCCTCGTTTTCGTGGGAGGCGAGCAAAGCGATCTTCCGGAAGAGTTTGCCTCCGAAGGCCGAAATGAGGACCACAATGTCCTGATCTTTGAGGCGGAGGAGGTCGTCCATGCTGGCGCGGGAGGAATTCGGGATCGTCACCTGACCGCATTTTTCCATGGTGTCGAGCAAATCGGCGGTGATTTCGTCGTAAGGGATGATCTTCTTATGATTCTCGATGGCCAGGGCGATCGCCTCGCCGACGTTGAAGAAGTTGCTGGAGAAGAGGGAAATGAAGATCCTTCCCGGAGCGGATTTGAAGTTCTGGGCGATCAGGGGAGTCAAACGGTAATTGGGGGCGGTATAGCCTTGGCGGGTCGCGTAAAGGGACTCCGTCATCAGGAGCAAAGTCGGCTCTTCGGCGATGCGGCCAAGGGCCCTGGAATCGAAAAGGAAAGAGGGCGTGCCGTTATTTTCGACCACGAAGTCATCGACGTAGACGATGTTCCCTTTATCCGTGGAGATGGCGATTCCGCTGCTGTCGGCGACGTTGTGGGCGGTGTGGAAGAAGTTGATCCGGCGCTTTGCAACCACGAAAGAGGAGGTCGGGGGGACGGTCACGAATTCGAATTTCGAGATGTCTTTCCCTACGTGCCTAGCGAAATTCAGCAACATTTCCTTGGTGACCTTGGAACAATAGATCGGGGCCGGGGCTTGGTCGTAGATATATAGGAGGGCCCCCACCGCATCATCGTGCCCATGGAGGAGGAAATAGGCTTTGACCTTCTTCTTGTTCTCCTCGAGGTAATCGTAACGGGGGATCACGTAATCGACCCCGGGCATGGTGCGGTCGGCTTGCCGGACGCCGCAATTGATGACGAAGATGTCGTCATTGATCTCGACGACCGCGCATTCTTTGCCTTCTTCGTCTAGACCTCCAAGTCCGACGATGCGAATTTTGTCACTCATTCAAAGTACCCCCTTTAGGTTAGAAACAGAGGCTTATGGCTCTCAATCGAGGGTATTATATAGAAAAGGATGGAAGAAAAGGAAACGGATTTTCATTGGTAGCGGTTTCTTGCTCAAAGCAAGTCCAAGGAAGCGAAAGGCTTGTTGTCGTCAAGGCGGCAGAGCTGCAGCTTTCCCGACTCCATCATCCCGTAGCTAGCCGGGCTTCCGGCTTTGGGGAAAGAGGGGCTGCCAGGATTGAAGTAGATGACGCCGTCTTCCTTTTTCAAAACGGGAACGTGGGTGTGGCCGAAAAGCAGAATGTCTCCCCGCTGCACTTCGACGATGTCGCTCGTGAGCAAATCGCCGTGGATCAGGTCGACCCGGAAACCGCCGATAGTCAGCACCCGGCAATCCTGCATCATCGGGAAATGGAGGGCCTGCTGGTCGGAGCGGCAATCGCAATCGCCTTTGACGCCGATGATCTTCGCCGCATAGCGGTTCAGCAAATTGGCCACCGTGGAGGGATCGTAGTCCGGCGGCACGCCATTCCGGGTCCCTCCGTAAAGGTAATCGCCAAGCAAAAGGATCCGGTCCGGCCGATAGGAAAGGAAAAGCGAGCAAAGTTTCTTTGTGGGGCCCACTCTCCCATGGATATCGGCTGCGACCAGGATCCGCATGCCTTAATTTTATGCTAATTACTCCGGAATGTCGCGGGTAACCACGAGGGAAATCCCCGTTCCGCCCACGTTTTCCATTACCACATCCCCGATTTTGCAGGGAACGTGGACGAAGCAGGAATCGATGTCCTTCATGACGTCGAACATTTTTCCCTTCGGAATCGCGTCACAGGTCTTGACCGGGCAAACGCGGAGCTTCTTCGAATCGCATTTCACGGTCGAGGTGACGGTGCGGGTGGGATTGGTGACCTCCTGTTTCCCGTAGACCACCCCGCGGGGGCATTTGTTCCCGGTGACGTTGAGATTGTCATCGACGATGAGGTGGCACCCGTTCGGACAGATGATGCAAGTGAGTTCGGTCATGTTATTTCGCCTCCTCTTTGGCGATTAAGGAAACGGTGATGGTCCCCTGCTTTTTCTTGAAGAGGGATTTCGGCAGGCGGTCGATCTCCATTTCCGAGGGGATGATGGTCTGCTTGTAGATGCGCTTCACCACTTCCCCATCGAAGTCATATTGGATGTAGACGTTTTTGCTCGGGACGCGGACACGGAACTTGAAGGCGATCTTCTCCGGGGCGTTCTCCATGTCGATCTCGCCCGGGACGACGTAGCCGATTCCGTTGCCGGCCACGGTTTTGAGGGTCTCCTTGTGGCGAGGCAAGTTGCCTTGGAGGTAATCCGCGGCGGATTCGCCGGCGGTTTTGCCTTCGTCGACGACGTAGTCGGCGAGGTCATGGACGTGGAGCACGTTGCCGCAGGAGAAGACGCCGTCGATCGAAGTCTCCAGATGCTCGTTTACGACGCTACCACGGCTCCTGGATTGGGGGATGCCCATTTTGTTCAGGAGGTCATTGTTGGGGATGAGGCCGATGGAGAGCAAAAGCGTATCGACTTCGAAGCGCTGCTCGGTTCCTTTGATCGGGCGTTTATTCTCATCAACTTGGCTGATCTCGATCGCTTCCAGATGGCTTTTGCCGATCACTTTGGTGACGGTGTGGCTGAGATATAAGGGGATGCCGAAATCGATGAGGCATTGCTGGATGTTGCGGTTAAGGCCGTTGGAATAGGGACAGAGTTCGGCCACGCCGAGGACCTTGGCGCCTTCTAGAGTCATGCGCCTAGCCATAATGAGGCCGATGTCCCCAGATCCGAGGATGAAGACCTTCTTGCCGACAAGATACCCGTATTCGTTGAGGTAAAGCTGGGCCTGCCCGGCCGTGATGACCCCGGCGGGACGGTCGCCTGGGATCCCGATGGCGCCGGCGTTCCTTTCGTAGCATCCGGCGGCCATGATGATGGCTTTGGCTTGGACTTCCTTGCAGCCGGAGCGGTTCAGATAGGTGATCTTCTTGTCCGGGGTGATCGAGGTGACGTTGGTCTCGAGTTCATAGGCGATCCCCCGCTTCTCCATCTCCTCTTCGAAGCGGTAGAAGAATTCCGGCCCGGTGAGTTCCTCTTTGAAGGCGTTGAGGCCGAAGCCGTTGTGGATGCATTGATTTAAGATGCCGCCGAGGAAATTGCCGCGCTCCAAAACCAGGATGTCGCGGATTCCTTTGTCGTAGGCGGCGACGGCCGCGGCCATGCCGGCGGAGCCCCCGCCGATGATGACGATGTCTTTGGTTTCCATGTTACTTGCTGACCTCCATGAGGATGTTGCTGCCGTCCCGGTCATAGAGGACGTCTAGGGGCGATACCCCGAAATACTCCGATAGGAGCAAAAGGACCTTCGGCTGGCAGAAGCCCCCTTGGCATTTGCCGAATCCCGCGCGGGTGCGTTTTTTGACCGCTTTGATCGTGCGGCAAGGGACGGAACGGGAGAGGATGTCTTTGATCTCGCCGACGCTCACTTTCTCGCAGTTGCAGACGATTTCTCCGAAATCGGGGTTGCTCTTGATGAGGGCGTCTCGCTCTTCGACGCTCATCTTGGCCGGATGGTAATAAGGACGGACGGCTTTCTTGTAATCGGGCTTTTCGACAAGGGGCAAGATTTTGCCAATAAGCTCCTCGACGACGTATTTCCCGATCGCGGGGCTGGAGGCAAGGCCGGGGGATTCGATGCCGGCCACGTTGATGAAACGCGGATGGTTTGGGCTCGGCTCGATGATGAAATCGTGGGTCGATGGGGTGGCGCGAAGCCCGGCGAAGACGCGGATCTGCTCGTAAAAAGGGATGTTCGGGACCAAAAGCGAGGCCTGACGCTTGACGTCGGATAGCGTCGGGACGTCGGTGGAGAGGTCGTCTTTGTCGTCGACGAATTCCGAAGAAGGCCCAACGAGGTAGTTGTTCGAAGTGGTCTTGGTGACGAGGATCCCTTTCCCTTTTTCGGAAGGGAGCGGGAAGAGGACGTGGTTAACGAAGCCTTCCTGATAATGGTCGAGGACGTAATATTCGCCTTTGCGGGCGTGGATGGACCAAGAGATGGGGTCCATCATCTTGGCGATTTCCTCGGATTTGACCCCCGCGGCGTTGACCACCGCTTTCGCTTCGTATTCGCCTTTGCTCGTCTTCACGAGGAAGGATTCGCCCTTGTCCTCAATGCCGAGCACCTCCTCCCCGAGGCGGAGCTTCACGCCATTGTCGAGGGCGTTCTCAAAGCAATGGGCCACGAGGTTGAAGGGATTGATGACTCCCGCGGTCGGGCAAAGCAAGGCGCCGACGCAGTCCGGAGTTAGGTTCTTCTCCAATTTCCTGGCTTCTTCGCCGCTCAGCAATTCGGTCGGAACATGATTTTGATCCGCCCTTTCCTTGAGGCTGCGGAGCGTCTCGATCTGGGCTTCGCTGGTCGCGATGGTCATCGACCCGCAGCGGTCGAATTCCACGTCGAGGTCTTTGCAGACTTCGTCGAACATGGCGTTCCCCTCGACGTTGAAGCGGGCTTTCTTCGTGCCCGGGAGGGGGTCGTAGCCGGAGTGAACGATGGCGGAGTTGGCCATGGAGGTGACGTCGCCGACGTCGTTTTGCTTCTCAATCACAAGGACGGAGAGCTGATAACGGGATAGGTTACGCGCGATGAAGGCCCCGATAACCCCACCGCCGATGACAATGATGTCTTCCATAATGGACATAGTATAGGACGTTTTCCCACCCGTTGAAAACGCTTACACGCATTTTTTAACGAGTTTTGCATACCGGATTTCCGGTTCTGTCTTTTTTTCTTCCAAAAAGACAAAAAAGGCCGCGGAGACCGCGGCCTTCGTGTGTTTGTTCTTTGGGCGATTAACCCAAAAGGTCTTTCTGTTCCTGAAATTCGGAGGGATTGGGAACCGATTCGACCTCGACGGATTCATCGTAGGCAAAGTCGGCGACCAGATAGGCGGAGTTCGAGACTTCGGCGCTCAGGAGAACGGACGACGCCGAAGCGGAGGCGGAAACGCTGGCTTTGGCGTTGAGGGAGCATTCATAGCCAAGGCGGGTGATGCCCTTTTCCCCGAAGGTCAACACAAGGTCCAAGAAGGCGCCATCGCCGCAAACGAAGGAATCGACGGAGATTTGCAGATCGCCACTTGACCCCACGAATGAATTCTTCGCGAAGGAAACGGGATCGGCTTGGTAGACGAGGGAATAGTCGCCGTTTTTCCCCAAAATAGCCTTCTCCTCCCCTTTTTCCCCAAGATTTTTCTTGAGCGCCTCGAACATAGAGGAGAAATCCACGGAATCGAGGATATTGGTTTCTTTCTCGAAGGTGACTTTGAATTTCCTGCCGGCCTCCGAGGACAGGCCTGGAAGGGAAGAGAGCCCGGTGGAATCGACATAGAGGGCGTCTTCATCCAGGTAGGCGGCGAAGTTAAGGGAGCCGGAGTAATCAAGGCTAGAAGAGGATCCCTGCGCCTCGGCGCTCAATTTGTAAACGTAATCGGCCGAGGCTTTGAGGTGCCCTTTGGAAGTGCCTTCCTCGTCCGTCACTAGGGCAAGGGAAAGGTTGAGGTTGCTGATGGAAAGCTCGAAAACCGTGGATAGGGAGGCGGCCCCGATCGGATCCTCGCTCCCGCTTGGAACGCAGTCGATCGAGAGGTTGGATTTGCTGGAAAGATGTCCGTTTCTGACGTTGACGGAGATCGCCTTTTGATTTTTCATCGCCTCGCAGGCGGTCGCATAAGCCGCTTTCGCGGTGGCGACAGGGACTTCTTCCCCTTCGGGAATCAGTTTTTGTTTGTCTTCCCCGCAGGAAATGAGTAGGAACGGAGTCAGCAAGAGTACGAGTTTCTTTTTGTTCATGAGCAATATTTCCTCTCTCGATTCCATTATGCGGTATGCCTTATATTTCGCAAGAAAGAAAACAATGGAAATTCCTCGGCG
>SFUB01000078.1 GCA_004561785.1 bacterium
TATCGTTATCGACCGCATAGCCAAAGCTGGGAGAGGAGTCTTCGCCTAATTTATAGACTTTGTAACGGGTTTTATTTTCCTTGCCCGCCACCGGGAGAGAATAGATTTCCTCTGCGCCGAAAGGGACATTCGCAGGCATGAAATCAACCCAACCGGAATAGTCGTTTTTGATCGCGTAATAATGGTAGTCGAGAACCGAATCGGTCGCGAAACGTTTGTTCCCGTAATATCCGGACCAATTGGGGTTGTAGACTTTGGTATTGCCATAGGTCGTGCGGGTTCCACCCGGGGATTTCATGTTGTTCATCAAGGCGAAATCCTCCGTGTCGAAATTCATGAGGGAATGGAAGGCAGACGCGCTATTAAGCCCTAAAACAGTCATGTAGCTCTTCACTTCATTGGAGGAGCCCACGACCTGGTCCATATAGGTTCTGGAGAAAGGCATCCCATCTTCTTGTATCGCGGAAGCGACTTTCTGAGCTGTTTCAAAAGCGGAAGTCCCGCCCATGAAACGAGTCTCATATTTATAAATGGAGTAGTAGCTCGCGGAGGCCGCGTTCCCGGCAACGATAATTTCGACGCTGAGCAATCCTAGCATCGCTTGGGGCATCCATTTCTTCGCATTGAAGACAATGAAGATGATCCCTTCCGCAAGGATATAACCAACTTGGGCAAAGACGTACCACAAAGCGTTTTGGCCTTTGCTTACGTTTCCCGGAGCGACGAAATCGCTCAGCCAGTAAGTAAGCTCATTCGGGTTGGGATAGGTCACGCCTTCTTTGATCACGGCATTGATCAGGAAGTAAGCCCCTAAAGTGCAAATCAAGGATAGAGCCGCACCAAGGAAGCGGATGGGCATAGCCTCTTTCCTTGCTTCATCGAAGGCCCAGCATCCATAGAGGATGATCTCCGGAACGAGCATGAGGAACCAGCGGCCATAACCATTCCCGGAGAAGGCGTAGAAGAAGAAATAGGAGAAGTTCGTGAACACCAAGAAGACGCATAGGAGGATGGCGATTAAGTGATTCCATTTTCTTTGCTTGATGGAGAGGATGATCCCGGTGAAGAAACAAATGATGAAGGGCGTATAGCAGAAAATCGAAGCGGTCCAGGCATCATACCCCGTATGGATCAACGGCAAATAGAGATATCCGCCTGAGGGGAAGAAGAAGGAAACAAGCCCCATCAGCTCGCGGTAAGGATGGTCGCCAACGGGCTCAAAGATCAGCATGAAGAAAGATTTTAAGTCATGGCTTTTGAGCGAAGAGAGAATCGAGGAGAAATAGGCGGAGCCGATCGATTCGGAACGCCCGGACAGCGCGGACTGACGAATGGAAGGCAGGATGGTCCAAGCGCACATCATGAGGCCCAGGGCAAACGAAGCCACACCCATGAGGACGACGAGGACGTTATCCTTCGCGTTCCTGCTCTTGACGGTCCAGAAATAACGCCACATCGCGTAGCAAACGCCCCAGATGCAGCTAACGACGAGGAAGAAGAAGGAGGTGATGCCCAAAAGAAACAGGCCGATGACCAAACAATAGGGTTTCTTCTCTCGGATGATCTTATCGATACCAAGCAAAATCAAAGGAATATAGACGCAAGCGGAAACAGTCGTTGGGAATCCGACCATAAACATCATGTATCCGGAGAACGCCAAAGCGGTCGCACCGATCCTCGAAGCGGCCTCGCTGATCCCATGATACTTGAGGTACCATCGCATCAATAAGCCTGAGACCATCAGCTTTAGGAAAGTGGCCACGGAGAACAGCCAAGGAATGCATTGCCTTGGAAACAAGGCCATGACAGCCAAGAAAGGATCGAAGAGGCTGTAATAGGAATTGGATCCAATGTTGTCGAGGCCAAGCCAAATGGTTGCATCGTACAATGGGAAACGGCCAGTTGAAAAGAAGACGTGCCATTGATCCCAGAAGTCGTAGGCAAACGGGACGTACTGCCAGGAATAATCCCAGCCCATCATGCTCGTTCCGGAATTCTCGAAAAGGAGATTAATGGACCAAAGAACAGCCAGAGCAAACAAGAAAACGCCGAAGTAAAACGTGCTTTGCCAGTCGAAAAGAAAGGGAGCGTGTTTTCTTAGCCAAGATGAGAAATTCACTTTCTCTTTCTTGAAATCCTTAAGACTTGCAGGTTTTTTCTCAATGCTTTCTTCCATTTTTAGCTCCATATTCGAAACGTTTTCTGCGCATCTCGCCTTTTCTTATCTTGGTGGCGGCCCTAGAGTCGCGGACTTCTTTCGCCTTCTTTTCGTGAACCTTGTTTTGCATCGCCCTCATTTGCTCATGGGTCACGAAGAACAAAGACTTGAACTCCTTGGGCATAGGGGATTTGATGTCGTATTCCTTGCCGTTAAGCGGATTGGTGAAGGAAAGCTCGTAGGCATGGAGACCGAGCCGTTTCAAAGGATCGGTTGGATTCCCGTATTTGTCGTCTCCGATAACAAAATGGCCAATGTGGCCTAGCTGCACGCGGATCTGGTTCTTCCTGCCCGAAGCGATGTCGACATTCAGCAAAGAATAGGCGCCTTTTTCTTCGATTACCTTGAAATGAGTAATGGCCAGTTTCCCTTGGGTTTTATTCCTCGTCACCCGGACCAATTGGAAATCATCCTGTTCAAGGTAATCCCTGAGGATGTCTTCTTTCTTCTCCATGGGGCCTTCCACGATTGCGTAGTAACCCCTCTTCTTGACGATGTCTTGCCAATTCTTCTGCAAGGCCTCGCGCACCTCCTGGCTCTTGGCGAAGATCAAGACGCCTGAGGTATCCTCGTCCAAACGATGGACGACATAGATACGAGCCTTCTTGTTCTTGGAGGCCACATAATCGGATACTAGGCGATAGGCCGTCTTTCCTTTTTCTTTTTCCGTCGCAACTGAAAGAAGGCCGGAAGGCTTATCCAACGCCAAAATATCTTCGTCCTCGTAAAGGATAGGTAGATCCTGCCTCGTTTTCTTGGCAATGCGGAATTTAGAGACCGTAACGACATCCTCTTTGGTGAGGGGGTAATCGAATTGAGAGACCGGAACGCCCCCCACGGCGACTTGGTGATGGGAAAGAAGCGCCTTCACATTTTTTCTTGGGGTATCGGGCATTTTAAACA
Source organism: bacterium (assembly GCA_004561785.1). GTDB lineage: Bacteria > Bacillota_I > Bacilli_A > RFN20 > CAG-826 > Alloenteromonas. Next base: position 3,122 of record SFUB01000078.1, read on the forward strand.
AAAGGAATTCCAAAAGAGTCGTGTCTTTGTAGACCTTAAAATCCTTGATCGCATTGGGATTCACAATTCCCTTATTGCTTCTATGCTGCTTCTTATCGTTCTTATTCATGAGACTCTTCCTTTAGGTACCTCGCCATCTCCGGCAGGCGTTCCAAGGCGATGCGGCGCCCCTCTTCGTAAAGGGCGTTCAACTTCTTTTTGTTTTTCTCTGTCGGCGACACGTCTACCGGCTGATCCGGGCGAATCACGAAGATCCGGCCTTCTTTTTCAAGCGCCTCCAGAAAATCGGAGTCGGCATTATAAACATCCACGCTCTTTCGAAACGCCTTGGTAAACTCTGGATAATCGCCATAAAATTGTTGGCAAAGGCGGACCTTCGCGGAACTCAGAGGCTTCTTCCGGAACCCGAGTTCCCTAGTCGCCACCACGACGATTTTCTTCACGCCTTCCTTCAAGGGCTTCCGGAAAGGAATGGAATCGACAGGGCCACCATCCAAAAAGGGTTTACCTTCCACCATGACAGGCTTGGACAGAAGGGGCAAAGAGGCGGAAGCCGAAACGCCTTTCATGAATTCTTTGCAGTCTTTTTTGCGGAAATAATGGGCTTTCCCGTCCTCTAGCCCCGTCGCCACCGCATAAAAATCAATCGGGCTCTCGTCGAATTGCTTTTGGGAGAAAGGAGCGATCGATGCTGGGACGACGTCTAGCAGGTAGGCGAAGTCGAAAACGGTTTTCTTGTGCAAAAAGTTGTGCAGGGAAAGAAATTTAGGATCATTTATGAGATCACAGATAATAAATTTGCTCCTACCGCGGTCTCCGGAAAGGTAATTCACGCCGGTAAGGGCCCCGGCCGAGGTTCCAATGACATAAGGGAAAACAACCCCATTCTCCAGAAAAACGTCCAAAACCCCCGCGGTGAACGCGCCTCGAACTCCTCCACCTTGCAACGCCAGAGCCATTTTGACCATACGAAAAGAGTTTACCTTAAAAGGTAAAGACTTTCCACGGCACTATAGCAAAGCCAAAGCGAAATCGAGGAGGGCCAAACAGTCCATTGCAAGGGCCACGCCCAAAAGAATTGACGCCCAAATCCACTCCATAGGCCGACATTATGGGAACGTTATACGAAGTCAATCAATCTTTCTTCTTTGAAGCATCGCTAAGTTTCAGCAAAGAGCCATAGAGATCAGTCCGGCGATCGCGGAAGACACCCCATTCAACCCTTTCTTTATCGATGAAATCCAAATCAAAATCGGCATAAAGAATCTTTTCTTCTTCCCGATCCGCGTTTGCAACGAAATTGCCGTGTTCGTCCGCGATAAAGCTGGATCCAAAGAATTTCATACTCGTCCCAGGATAAGATTCCACACCAACGCGATTGGCGGCCAAAACCGGCATTATGTTCGCCGCGGCATGGCCTTTCATGACGTTTTGCCAATGATCTTTGGAGTCGATCGGCAAAACCGGCTCGGACCCGATGGCCGTGGGGAAAAGAAGCATCTGAGCTCCTTTAAGAGCCAAAATCCTCGCCGTTTCAGGGAACCATTGGTCCCAGCAAATGCCGATTCCAATCCTCCCAGCTCCCGTCTTGAATACCCGGAAGCCCGTGTCCCCTGGAGTGAAGTAAAACTTCTCCTCGTAGCATTGTCCGGTCGGAATGTGGCTCTTTCGGTAAATGCCTAAGATCGTTCCGTCGTCATCGATCATCGCCAAAGAATTGTAATAGACGTTCCCGTCCTTCTCGAAGAAAGAAACAGGAAGAACGATGTGGTTTTCCTTAGCCATTTTGGAGAAATGGGCGAG
>SFUB01000011.1 GCA_004561785.1 bacterium
TGGCTTCGGGTTTGTTAGATGACAACAACGATGCAACAAACTAGACCTTTCTGAGGCGGATGGCCTGTTTCCCACGGTTTTTGTTGCAACGACTCTGTCCACTTTTGCAATCAATGCCCCCATCGTTTGTATTACGGGCGAGCCGAAAACGGCCGATGCCCCGGGTTTGACTGACTCGATGCAACAGCCCGGCTCATGGATTCGGCCCCGCCGCCCGAATCGTCATGGAACTCAATGGCGGTGAACATTATCTTTCGAAAAGCCGAAGCGCCCTGAATGACGGGAAAAAGATGGAGATATGCAGAAGGAATAAAATCGACTACATCGCGATCCCCAACGCCTATTCTCGGTCTTATGAGACGTTATCAGACCTCATCTTTGCTTTGAGCGGAGAAGAGGATGAGGGCTTTACTCTCTTTTAAACCGGTCGGAGAAAACATGACTCTTTCCGATATCCCAGTACCCGCGCGGTGATACGGCAAAATGCCAACCTGTTTGGATTGCGTTTAGATAAAGGGTTGAGCTCCTTTTGCATTCACCCAAATCGATTCCTAGTTTCTCTTCGACTTGGATTAAGGGATCGCGGGCCAAAGAAGCAGGGGCGATCCCAAAACGAGCGTGAAACCATCATTTCCCGTGCGCGGGCGCGTTCCAATTTCCCTTGGCCTAGGGTAATATACTTCCGCATTCTGGAGGAAAAACCATGGAAGAGAAACTCACGGACCAGGAATTGGCCAGACGCGCCAAGCTCCCCCGTTATGAAGAAATGGGGATCGACCCCTTTGGATCCCGTTACGATTGGAAAGACCGCATCTGTGACTTGCGTCAGAAGTATGGCGACCTGAGCCCTGAGGAACTGGAGCAAAAGAACATCTCCGTCGACATCGCCGGGAGGATCGTCTCCCTCCGCAAGATGGGGAAAGCCTCCTTCTTCAACCTCAAAGATGAGCTCGGGCGCATTCAGGTTTGGATCGGCCGCGATTCCGTCGGCGAGGAGAATTACGCCTTGTTCAAGCTTTCCGACCTCGGCGACATCGCCGGCGTCCAGGGCACCTTGATGAAAACCCAGACCGGCGAATTCACCGTCCGCTGCACCAAATACACCCACATCGTCAAATGCCTTAAACCCCTTCCGGAGAAATTCCACGGCCTCACCGATACCGAAGACCGCTTCCGTCGCCGCTACCTCGACCTCATCGTCAACGATGACTCCCGCAAGATGGCCTTGCTTCGTCCCCGGATCGTTCGCGAGATCCAGAATTACTGCGACTCTTTGGGGTTCGTCGAAGTCGAGACCCCGATCCTCTCCCCGATTTTGGGCGGCGCCTCGGCTCGCCCGTTCGTGACCCATCATAACGCCCTGGACAAGGACTTCTACCTCCGCATCGCCACTGAGCTAAACCTCAAGAAGTGCATGGTCGGCGGCATCGACAGGGTCTATGAGATCGGCAGGATCTTCCGCAACGAAGGCATCGATACCCGCCACAACCCCGAATTCACCACCATCGAGCTTTATCAGGCTTATGGCGACCTCGGTTCCATGAAGTCTTGGGTCGAGGGGCTCTTCGATTCCCTCTGCAAGAAACTCGGCAAGACCACCTTCCACTGGATGGGGAACGACATCGACTTCTCCAAAGGCTTCCGTTGGGTTTCCATGGCTGAGGCCATCCAAGAGAAGACCGGGATCGACTTCACCAAGCAAATGACCTTCGAAGAGGCCGTCGCCTTGGCCAAAGAGCATAACGTCCCCTTGCAGAAATCCTGGAACAGCGTTGGCTACATCATGAACGCCTTCTTCGACGAATTCGTCGAGAAGAGCCTCATCCAGCCGACCTTCATCCATACCTACCCCGTCGAAGTCTCCCCGCTGACAAAGCGGAGCAAAGACCCGCGCTTCGTCGAGCGGTTCGAGTTCTTCATCGGCGGAACCGAGATGGGCAACGCCTACAGCGAGCTCAACAATCCCTTCGACCAGAAGGAACGCTTCGACGCCCAGCTCGCCGCCAGGGAAAGGGGAGATGAGGAAGCCGCCGACATCGACTTCAGCTTCATCGACGCCTTGGATTACGGCATGCCTCCGGCAGGCGGCATCGGCTGCGGCATCGACCGCCTCTGCATGCTCCTTGGCGAGCAAGACAACATCCGCGAGGTCATCCTCTTCCCGACCATGAAGGATCAGAACTGAGCGACTCACATTTCTAGGATGAAAGGGCATTCCCAATCGGGATTGCCCTTTTTTGACGACGGGTATGCACGCTTTGAATGGAGTCTCTTATGACGGAAGCTTTGAGTGGCAGAAATCTCAACGAAAAGACAAACATGGTCCAAAAAGGCACCGCTTAGTCCTTTTGAATTCGAAAAACCTACATCGCCGAAGAATTTGGAAAAGCCCCACGCGTCTATGAAATATTGGAGTTCACGGCAAACGAAAAGGCGCGGGGTGTCCCGCGCCTGATGCGTTTGGATTAGAAGAAGCGTTCCACGAGGTCGTGGGAGTATTCGATGGTTTCGTCCATGTCGCCGTAGGACATGATTTCGCCTGCGTAGAAGGTGTTGTTCTTGCCTTGCATCGCCTCAACCTTGTCGTACCATCCCGCGGCGTAGTCCTCGGAATAGACGTGGGGGAAATAGTAGGACTGGAAGTGGTTGATGATCTGCTCTTTGCCGTCGACGGTGCGGATCGGGCAGTCGAAGTCCTTCATATCCTGAGAGACGATCTTGGCGTTGTCCGCGTAAGGAAGCTCTTTGCCTCCGTTGAAGGTCTTGTGGTGGCGGAGGGAGTAGGAGACGATCGGCTGATCGACTTCGCCTCTCCAGCGGCGGTAGTAGACCATGACGTGCGGCATCCTTTCGGGGACCATGTTGTCGACGATGTAATACGAGACGTCGGGGTATTTGTCCTTCTCGACCTGGAAGGCCTGGGTGTCATACCTTTCGTAATCGATCTTGGAGAAGAGGGCCCTTTCTTCGTCGGTGACGTCGAGCCACTTGTCCAAAGAGGAAGCATAGGGGTTGTCGAGGGGGTTCTTTTCGGTGGCGACCTGAAGCGGGGCGGTGATGATGATCTTGTCGAAGACCTCCTCTTTGCCGTTGACCGTCAAGGTGACTTTGTCGCCGCGGACGACTTTGGTAATGTCGGAATTCAACACGGCGGGGTGCTTCAGATGCTCATTGAGGGCTTCGTAGATCGACTGGGTCCCGTCTTCCCAGGTCCAGAGGTTGATCTTGACGAAGTTCATCATGGTCTGGAAGTCGAGGTATTTGACGACATAGGCGGCCGGGATCTCGTCGAAGAAACCATAGCCGAAGGAAGTGAAGGGCTGGATCCAGACTTCCTGGACGAGGGGCACGCCGTTCATCTCGCAGAAATCCTTGAACGGCATGGCGAGGTCTTTCAGGTTCGGGTTCTCGCCGGATACGGGCTCGCGGCCCGGGGTGACGGCGTAGCCTTGGTATTTGCCTTCGGCGACCCCGATGTGGCCGGTGACGTCATAGCCTTTGTATTTGGTAGCGAGGATCTCGCCGAATTTCTTGATTTGCTTCTGCAGCTTCTTGAGGTGTAAAGCGGCTCCGGGGTGCTTGAGGAAGAACTTGAGCGGGTTCTTCATCGCGTCCTCGGTGTCCCAACGATAGTCGGGCCTGCCGTCGGGGTATTTGTAGTTGCGGAAGAGCACCGGTCCTTTATGCTCGACGCCGGCGAATTCCTCGACGTCGTGGACGGCGTAATAAGAGGGAACGCCCATGATGGCGCCCATCTCATAACGTTTGCCGTTGAAAGTGGGGGACCAGCATTTGCCGCCTACGCGGTTCTGCTTTTCATAGATGACGTAGTTCTCGTAGCCTTTCTTCTCGAGATACATCGCGGCCGAAAGACCGGCCGGGCCCGCGCCGATGATGGCAATGCGGATGTTTTTGTCCATATTGATTTTAGTCTCCTTTGGGTTGGCTCTCATTGTAGGACATTTATAACGAGATGGGATAACTTTACCGATATGGCGATATCGGCTCGTTTAAAATGAACATAGTATGGTTATTCAACGCTATTCGACGTTCTTGGAAATGCTCGCCAGCCAGAAGCAGGATTCCATCAGCCTCCTCTTCGAGGAAGGCGGGGAAAAGAAATCCCTGACTTATGGAGAACTGATTGAGAGAATCCGTTCCTTCCCGGTGGAGCCCCATGGATGCGTCGGCATCTTCGCCGACGGAACTCTCGCTTCCCTTTTGGCGGTCTTTGCCTATGCAAGCAAAGGAATCCAGATCGCTTTGCTTTCCCCATTGGATGACCCCCGCGTTTTGGTGAGGCAGATCCAAGCCGCCGACGTGGATTTCCTTTTGGGGCCGAAGCCCCTCGTCGAAGGACTTCAGCCGGCTTTGTCCAAGCGATCTCCGATCACTTCCGGCAAGATGCTTTTCTTCACCTCGGGGACCACATCGAGCAATAAGGCGGTCATCCTGAGCGAGAAGAGCCTATGCGCGGCCGCCTATAACGGCTCTTACTCACTCCCCCTTTCGGAGCACGACACCCTTTATGCCTGTTTGCCTTTGAATCACGTCTTCGGCTTCGTCTGCTCCTATCTTTGGGGCTTCTCCTGCGGGGCGAAGGTCGCTTTGTGCCGAGGGCTCAAATCTTTCTTCTCCGATTTCTCCTATTACCGTCCGACCGTCGCTTCTTTAGTTCCCCAGATGGCTTCGTTTTTGTGTGTCCATCGCCTCTATAACCCTGAGTTGGGGCTTATCCTCATCGGGGCGGGCGATTGCCCTAGCAACGTTTTAAATGGGTTAAAGAGCGCTGGCGTGCGCGTGAGTTTCGGATATGGCCTTACCGAGACGAGCTCCGGCGTGGCTTTGTCTTTGGGGGACGACCCCTACGCCATGAGCGTGTGCACGGACGACAGGGTCCTTCTTTCCGAGGATGGGGAAATCCTTTTGGATTGCCCCACCTGCCTGATGGAGGGCTATTATAGGGATGAGGAATCGACCAAAGCCGCGATCGTGGATGGCTTGCTCCACACCGGCGATCTCGGGAAGTTCGACGAGAAGGGCTTGCTCCATATCATCGGACGGAAGAAGGACGTCCTCGTCCTGGGGGATGGAACGAAGATCTTCCTGCCGGAATATGAGGGACGTCTATCCTCTTATTTGGGGCCGGACAAGGATTTCGCGGTCACCCTGAACAAAAAAGGGCAAGTCACCCTGTGCTTTGGGAAAAGCAAATTGGGCGACAACTGCGCGAATGCGGTCCTGAGCTTCAACGAATCCTGCCCTCGAAGCCAAAGGATCGCGGAGACCTGCTATTTCCCAGATCCCCTGCCGCGGACCCAAACGGGTAAAATAAAAAGGTGGCAGCTGCTTGATATGCTGAACGATTGATAAGGAGAAAACCATGAACCGAGAAGAAATCAAAGAAAAGGCGATCGACCTCATCCATTCCTGCGTGCCCGATCTGTCCGGGGTGGACATCAACGAGGAATCAAACATCAACACCGACGCCTCGGTCGATTCGATGTCCTTCATCTACCTCATGACCCAGATCGAAGCCGAATTCGGCATCGAGATCCCTCAGAAGAAATGGGCGAAGCTCTGCAAATTCGGGGATCTGGTGGATGAGATCCATCTCCGTCTCAGCAAGGCGAAATAAGCATGTTCTCCCGCGTTTTCCGTTTGCTGACCGAAGATTGCGACGTGAATAAGAACCTCCGCCTGTCCAGGCTATTTCAGTTTCTGCAGGAAATCTCGATCGCTGACACGGAAAGGCTAGGCTATCCGCGTGAGAAGACTTTGGACAAAGGTCTCCTTTGGGTGGTTGGGAAGCAGCGTGTCGAAATCAAGAGGCTCCCCGTCTATGGGGAGGAAATCCGCTTGGAGACCTGGCCCGGGGAAAAGACCCCGTTCCTTTTCCCCAGACATTACGCGATTTACGGCAATAACGAGGAACCGCTAGTCAAGGCAAGCGCCGTCTGGACGCTGATCTCGGAACAAAACCGGATGATGGTGAATCCCAAAGACCACGGCATCGTCATCGAAGGGGAGGCCCGGGGAGGCGAGATCCCTTTCCAATTCCCCATGAAGAGTTTCCCTCTCCTTGGAAGGGCGATGCTAAAAGCCTCATGGAGAGATTGCGACCTCAATGGGCACATGAACAACACGGCCTATCTGGATGAGGCCGAGGACCTGATCCCCTTGGAGTATCTTAAGAGCCATGTCCCTTCCGCGATCGACATCGCCTACAAAAAAGAGATCCCGCTTGGAGAAGAAGTCGAGGTTTCCTATGGGGACGAAGGGGGCGTCTATGTGTTTTCATGCCCTTCTTTCTTTCTTCGCCTAACCTTTTGAAGCCATTCCGCTTCTCTCGTGGCATACTTCTCCATAAGGAGAAACCATGGAGCAGCGCATTTCATTCTATAAAGAGCATTATGACGTCATCGTCATCGGCGGGGCTTTGGCCGGCATGTCCGCGGCTTTGTCGCTTGCCAAGCAAGGGAAAAGCGTTTTGATTTTGGAACGCCACAACCTTCCAGGAGGCGTGGCGACGAGTTTCGTCCGCGGCGGGGTGGAGATGGAAGCGAGCCTTCATGAGATGATGTCCATCGGGTCGAAGGAGCATCCTCTTTCCGTGAGAACTTACCTCGAGGATCTCGGGGTTAACATCGATTGGCTCCGCGTCCCAGAGGCCTATCGCCTTTACGTCCCCACGGACCATATCGACACCACCCTCCACGCCGGAGTCGATGAGGATGGGGTCTATATCGCCGCCAAGGAGATCGAGAAGGTCTGCCCGGGAAACCAAGAGAAAATCGACAAGCTTCTGCACATCTGCAAGGAAATCGTGGACTCCACGAATTATTTGAATGAGCACGAAGTGAGCAAAATCGACATGGTGAAGAACCATTGGTCCATGACTGTCACAGCCGGGTATTCCGCTCAAGAAGTCATGGATGCTTTGGGGATTTCCAAAGATGCCCAGAAACTCCTTTCGGGTTATTGGATCTATGTGGGCCAGCCCATCTCCTCTTTGCCTTTCACCATTTTCGGATATCTGATGGGCGATTATATGACCGGGGGCAGCTACGTGCCCCGGGATTTCTCCTTTGGCATGGCATCCGCGATGGCGAAACGCTGCGAGGAGCTCGGCGTTCAGTTTGAACTCGGCGTCGAAGTGGACAAAATCCTCGTAAAAGACAGGAAAGCCTATGGAGTCAGAACCAAAGACGGAGACGAAATCCACGGAACCTACATCGTTTCCGGCGTCTATCCAGACGCAGTCTATGGCAGGATGATCGAACCCCTGTCCGAAGTCCCTGAGCAAGCCTATAAGCTGATCCATGGGCGCAAAGAAAGCGTCTCTTGTTTCTCCGTGGTCCTGCAGCTGGACCAGACCCCCGAGGAGCTCGGGATCGAGGATTATTCCGTTTTCGATTCCGACACCCCTTTCGACCCAGATGCGTTCTGGGAGGAGGGCAAAGGTTTGGGCCCGTGGCATTATCTGACCACCATCTGCCTCAACAAAGCCAACCCCGAAGCGGTGAGAAAAGGCACCACGTCCCTCTCCATCACCGCCTTGCCCCTGCCGGAATCCTTCTTCAACGTGAAGGCGGACGATTATTATGAAACCCGCCGCAAGATCGCGCGTTATTTCATCGAAAGGGAGTCCAAGCGGATCGGCGTGAACCTATTCGACCATATTCTGGAAATCGAATACGAGACCCCCGTGAGCGTCTATCACTACGTCGGCCAGCATCGAGGCGGGATCTACGGCTATCAGCACACGATGGAAGACTCCGTCGCCGCGAGGCTCCTCCATTACGGGGAAGAGCATTACATCAAGAACCTCGCCTGGGCCTCCGCCGCCTCCTTGGCGGGGGATGGCATGGCCGTCTGCATCAATAACGGGGCCATCGCCGCGAAGATCATCGAAGGATGGGACGGCGAGAAAGGGGAATGAAGATGGCGAAACTCAAAATCAAAAACCTCCTGACCGACCTCACGGGCCAGATGAGGGCGGATAAGAAAAGGAAGGCCTGCATCAAAGCCGGCTCCCCTGTGAACGATTACAGCGACCCCATTAAGGATCTTTGCCAAGAACTGCATCCGGAATTCACCGAAGTGGAGGTTCGCGAGGTCGAAGACGTCTCACTCACCGCGAGAAGAATCTTCTTCAAGCCCCTTCCCGGATTCGTTCTGCCCCCGTTTGAGGCGGGGCAGTACGCCGTGATCGACTTGGAGATCGGAAACACCAAGACCAGCCGTCCTTATTCGATCTGCTCCGCGCCCTATCAAGCAAGGCAAGGGGAGGAGTCCTTCTTCGCCATCACGGTGAGGAAAGGGAAACCCGGGGAAGGGTTTGCTTCGGATTTTCTCTATGAAACCAAACCCGGGGCCCGCTTTACGGTCCATCTGCCTTTCGGACATTTCAACGTGGAGCCTCTCCGCGATTCGAATAACCTTGTTGCCTTGGCCGGCGGCAGCGGGATCACCCCCTTCCTTTCGATGGGGCTTGAGATTGCTCATGGGACCCTCGACGCCACGTTGACCATCCTTTATGGCTCCGCCTCTTATAACGACATCGTCTTGGAAAAGCAGTTGTCTGAACTGACTGGGCGATGCAAAAAGATCAAGGTCGTGAACGTGATCTCCGGAGAAGGCTTGGCCATCAAAGAAGGCGATGAGAAGGGCTTTCTGTCCGCGGAGGTCATCTCGAAATATATGGGCGCCGATCCGACCTTCTTCGTCTGCGGCCCTCTTCCGATGTACCGCTTCGTTTCGCGGGAACTCGAAAAGCTGAACGTCCCCAAGCGGAGGATCCACATGGAGGTCTTCGGCGGGCCCAAAGACATCCGGAAAGACGAAGGGTATCCTGCCTCGATTCAAACGCAAACGTTCTCTTTGACCGTCGTCAGGGGGATCCATGAGACCGTCATCCCCGCTTTGAGCACCGAAAGCCTGGCCGTCTCTTTGGAACGGGCGGGCATCTATGTCCGGACATGTTGCCGTTCTGGCAGCTGCGGGGCATGTCGGGTGGAGGTCCTTTCCGGGGACTTCTTCGTCGCCAAGGAAGGCGACGGCAGGAGGATGGCGGACAAAGCCAACGGCTTCGTTCATTCCTGCTCCACCTATCCTTTGTCCGACATGAAAATCAAAGTCAACATCCATTGACGATGGGGGAAACCCCAGATTCGCCTTTAGGGATAAGCGGGGGGAAGGTTAACCCCCATCTACGATGGCGGATCCGTCTTTCCTTGATAAAGGCGTTCCGTTCCTTTATAATATCGGACGCTTCTGAGAAGGACGGAAGCAAACATTCTCTTATGGTCGCACGGGATTTCCCCCGAGGCGATCCAAAGACCGAAATTAGGAGGTGCAACAATCATGGAAAAGTACGAAATCATGTACATCCTTAACGCGACTCTCGAAGAGGGAGCCCGTAAGGCCGAGATCGAGAAGCTCCATGGCATCCTGACCGCCCAAAAGGCGACCGTCAACGATGTCAAAGAATGGGGCGTCAAGGATTTCGCGAGCCCGATCCACAATCTCACCAAAGGCTACTACGTGGTCATCAACGTGACCGCCGACGTCGCTGCCTTGAAAGAGTTCGATCGTCTCGTCAAGCTTGATTCCAACGTCATCCGCCATCTAGTTACCGTCGCGCACAAAACCGCGAAGAAATAACCTAGATCAGGAGGTATTCAAGCAATGATCAATTCCGTCGTACTCGTCGGTCGCCTCACCCGCGACCCCGAACTCCGCAAAACCAACTCTGGGATGAGCGTGGCTTCCTTCACTTTGGCCGTCGACGATTCCTTCCGTGGGCCTAACGGAGAGAAAGTGACGATCTTCATGCCCATCTCGGTGTGGGGAAAGTCCGCTGACAACGTCGCCAAATTCACCCGCAAGGGATCTCTGGTCGGAGTCACCGGGCGCCTTACCCAGCGTAAGTACACCCGCCGGACCGACAACGTCGAAGTCAGCGTGACGGAAGTGTCCGCCAGCACGGTCGAGTTCCTTGACCCCAAGGACGCGAGCCGCAGCGCAAACGCCAATTCGGGCTATGCCCCGGACATGAGCTCTCCCGAGCCCGTTTCCCAGGTCAGCCCCAAACAAGAGAGCAAGAACCTCGATTCCATCGACGTCGTCGATGACGATTTGCCGTTCTGAGGCTCCCAGAAAGGATAAAACCAATGCCATTCCGCAAAATGCGTACCCGCAGGAAGGCCTGCTACTTCAAGAAGAACAAGATCGATTACATCGATTACAAAGACGCAGAGCTTCTCGGCCGCTTCATCGGCCCCGACGGGAAAATCACCCCGCGCGCCATCACCGGCACCAGCGCCAAATATCAGCGCCAGCTTGCCAGCGCCATCAAGAAGGCCCGTTTCATGGGCTTGCTTCCTGACGTCAAATAAGCAGGGATAACGCCAAACCAAGAGCCTGAGAAATCGGGCTCTTTTTTCAGTTTGATTTTTTATACAAAAACTATAGACGTATTCGCTATTTCACCTTGTTTCAGTCTAAAATAGAGCCATGAAAACCGAAACCTTGGTAGGCATCATCGTGACCATCGTGGTCATCGCCCTCACGATCGCGGTGGTTTTCTACCTGATTTCGCTCAAAGACAAAAACCGAGATGAGTGATGGCGCTTTCCCCTTCGCCTCGCTCCTCTAGGGCTTTGCCCTATAGGAGAGTTTTCTTCTCAGGACTATAATGGGCCTATGTCAACCTCTTCCCCGAACAAGAACTCTTCCATCGCCTCCGCTTTGAGGCGCAGCCGCGTCGCCACCTTCGTCGTGCTGCTTTTCGAATTGGTTCTTTTGGGAGGGGCGATCGCTCTCTATTGCTTTGATTTCCCCAAAGGCTTCCACGATGCGATGAAGGTCGAATATTGGTTCATCGCCTTTGCCGTCGCGATCGTCGTGAACATCTTGATCCTCTGGGTCACCCAACTTGCCGTCGGGCACATCCGCCAAAGGAACGACGTCGAAGCCGCCTCCGTCATCGGGGGCGACATCCAAGAAGCCTACAAATTTGGCCAAATCGGCTTGGTGGTCACCGATGACAACGACATCGTCATGTGGACCAACGCCCTGTTCAAGGATCGCGGCTTCGACCTATTGGACATGAACGTCATGGATTGGAAGCCTGAGCTGGCCGATCTCAAGAAAGCCCCCGCGGACGCCTCCAAGAAAATCGAGGCCAACGGCAGGACCTACAACGTCAAATTCCTCCCCGACGCGCACATGTACATCTTCCGGGATTGCACCGATTTCGAATCCCTTTGTGCCTATTCCAAGGAACAGGCCCCCGTCATCGGCATCCTGATGATGGACAACTATTCCGAGATCGCCGGCAACGCCGAAGACGACAACAACGACGTCATTACCAAAGTCCGCGCGGCCATTTTCGATTACGCGAAGCAAAACGGCGTCTTGCTCCGCCGGTTCCGGAACGATTCCTATTTCCTCGTCTGCAACTATTCTTCCCTCCAGAAGATGGAGAACGATAACTTCTCGATTCTGGAGAAGACCCGGGCCATTGGAAAGGGAGAAAACGTCATTCCGACCCTCTCCATCGGCTTGGCCCACGACTTCGCCGACGTCATCAAACTCCACGACATGGCCTCCAACGCGATCGACATCGCCATGAGCCGCGGCGGCGATCAGGCCGTCGTGTCCCAATACGGGCAGGATCTGCACTTCTATGGCGGCAAAACCGCCGCCATCGAGAACGCGGGCCGCGTTCAGTTCCGTTCCGTGGCCGATTCCATGATTTCCCTCATCAAAGCCGCGTCTGGGGTCATCGTCTCCGGACACCTCGATATGGACATGGACGCCTTGGCCGGGTGCCTTGGCGTGAAAGCGATCTGCGATTACTGCAAAGTGCCCTGCAAGATCGTCTTCGACCCGAAACTCACCGAGAAGAAGACCCGTTACGCCTTCACCGGCAGCTTCACCAAAGCCGAACTAGACGAAATCACCTTGACCCCGAAAGAGGCGCTGGACGCGATGAGGCCCACGACTCTGTTCGTGGTGGTCGATGTCTCCGTCCCTTCCCGCGTCATGGGGCAGAAAGCCATGGAGAGATCGGTCAAAAGGATCGTGATCGACCATCATCGACGGGGGGAGCAATTCATCGAGAATCCAGTTCTTAGCTACGTTGATCCTTCCGCCTCCTCCACCGCGGAGATCATGGCTGAGTTCATCCATTACGCGACCGCCAACCCGCGCATCGAGGTCCCGCCCCTCTACGCGACCCTCATGCTCTCCGGCATGTTCCTCGACACCAACTTCTTCAAATCCAAATCCACCGGCATCCGTTCCTTCGAGGCGGCCGAGATCCTGAAGGAATTCGGAGCGGACAACCAGGCCGCGGACGATTTCCTCAAAGACGAATACGAGGAATACGCCTTGGTCAACAACATCGTCTCCACCCTCCGCACCCCCTATACGGGAGTCGTCTACTGCGTTTCTAGCGACAAAGACATCGTGGAGCAGGCCTCTTTGAGCAAAGTGGCCAACCAATTGATGCAATTGAAAGGCATCAACGCCTGCTTCGTCATCGGCAGGACGGGGACCAACGAAACCCGCATCTCCGCCCGCAGCGACGGAACCATCAACGTCCAGCTTCTCTGCGAGAAGATGGGCGGAGGCGGACATTTCGGGGCGGCGGCCGCCGCGTTCCGCGATGTCGCCGTATCCGGGGTCGAATCCAAATTGGTCGATACCCTGGACACCTACTTAAGCGAAGCCAAATCCGATAGCAAAGGAGAAAGAGAATGAAAGTCATTTTGTTAGCAGACGTTCGCAAACTCGGACGCAAAGGGGACACCATTGAGGTTTCCGACGGCTACGGGAGCAACTATTTGATCCCCCGCGGGCTCGCGGTCGCTTCCACCGCGGCGAGCCAAAAGGGCCTGGCCAAAGCCAACGCCGAAGAGGCCGTCCGCCAGAAGCGCCTCAAGAAGGAGGCTGAGGAGCTCGCCGCAAGGCTCGAGAACCTCAACGTCGAATTCAAAGCCAAAGTCGGCAGCGATGGTCGTATGTTCGGGACCATCTCGACCAAGGAAATCGTCGAGGGGATGGAGAAGCAGTGGGGCATCAAACTCGACAAACGCAAATTCATCGACAAATATCCCGCCAACGCCTTGGGCTATACCCGCCTCAAGATCGAACTCTACAAAGGCGATGAGGGCGAGGTCGACGGGGTCGTCAACGTCCACATCTCCGAGGCGAAGTGATGGCCAACGTTTTCCAATTGCCCGCCAACGTCGAAGCCGAACGCTGCGTTTTGGGCGCGATGATGATCTCGCCCCAAGCCTGCGCGGTCGCTTTGGGGTCGCTCGAGGAAGACAATTTCTCCGACGTTGACCCTCGCAACCGGATGATCTTCCACGCCATGAAGGAGCTTTCCTTCTCGGGGAAGCCGATCGACGTCAACACGGTCTTCGACGAAATCATCTCCCTTCAACTCAACAAAGAAGTGACCGCCCAATATCTGGGGGAGCTTCTGAACCTCGTCATCTCCCCGGACAATGTGGACGATTACATCGCCATGGTCCATGAGCAGGCGGTCCTGCGCGATTTCCTGCTGGAGATGAAATCCATCCAGGAAGAATACGCCAAAGGCGTTCCGAACATCGGCGAGTTCATCGAGAAATCCAACGCTTCCATCGGCCTCATCGCCCAAAAAAGGATGGTCAAAGGCATGGTCAGCGCCGCCGACGTCGCCAACACGGTGGGCGTGAAGATCCAACAGAGCAGCACCAGCAACGTAAGGGGCCTCATCGGGATTGATACGGGCTTCCGCGAGCTTAACGCTTTAACCCACGGCTGGCAAAAGGAAGACCTGATCATTTTGGCGGCCCGCCCTTCCGTCGGGAAAACCGCTTTGGGGCTGAACTTCGCCTTCAACGCGGCCAGCAAAAGCAAATGCACGGTCGCCTTCTTCTCCTTGGAAATGTCCTCGGAGAAAATCATGGAGAGGCTTCTCGCCTCCCGTTCGTCCGTCAACAGCGAGAAGATCATGCAGGGGTTCCTCGATCAGAGAGACAAAGTCAAGCTCGCCGCGGCGATCGACGAGATCAGCAAGACGCGCCTCTATTTCGATGATTCCCCGGATTCCAAACTCGGGGACATCATCTCCAAAGCCACTCAGCTCAAGAACCAGCATCCCGACTTGGGATTGATCGTCATCGATTATCTCGGCCGCATCCGCATGTCGGACCGCACCTCCCTGGACCAGAGGCAGCAGGAGGTCTCCATCATCTCGGGCCAGCTGAAGCAATTGGCCCGTTCCCTCCACGTTCCGGTCATTTGCTTGGCTCAGCTTAACCGCGATGTCGAGAAGACCGAGACGAAAAAGCCCCAGCTTTCCAACCTCCGCGAATCGGGCGCCATCGAACAGGACGCCGACGTGTGCATCTTGCTTTACCGCGAGGACTATTACACGAACCTCGGCATCTCCGTGACCGAGAAAAAGAAGAAATTCAGCCAGCAGGAGGAAGCCCCGAAGGAAGAGGCCCCCAAGAAGAACCAAGACGTCAGCGAGGTTTCTTTGATCATCGCCAAGAACCGCAACGGCAAAACCGGCGAATGCAAGCTGATCTTCCAGAAGAACTTCTCCCGTTTTTCC
Source organism: bacterium (assembly GCA_004561785.1). Taxonomy (GTDB): domain Bacteria; phylum Bacillota_I; class Bacilli_A; order RFN20; family CAG-826; genus Alloenteromonas. The sequence continues at coordinate 14,624 of SFUB01000011.1, forward strand.
GATCCAAGCCGCGAATTCGAATCGCGCCAAGCCGAGATCGAAGCCGGGCGTCTCCAAAGGTCCGACGAATAATCCAAGCCATGATCTCTTTCCAATTCATCGCCTCCGGCTCCAAAGGCAACGCCACCCTCCTTTACGATGGGGAAACCCTCATCCAAATCGATATGGGCATCCCTTTGAAGCGGCTTAAAGAGGGTTTGTCCAATCTTCATAAAGACGTTAAGGACATCCAAGGGGTGTTCTTGACCCATGAGCATGCCGATCACATCTCCAAATTGCCCCTCCTCCAGAAAAGGGGAGTCAAGGTTTATGCCTCTTTGGGCGTATGCCCGGAGACCGACGTTTTCTTGACCCCGGGAAAGGAAATCAAAGTCGGAAGCATCGCTGTTTTGCCTTTTTCTTCGAGCCATGACGCGAGGAATCCCCTCAATTACGTCTTCACTTTGAAGTCCAGGCGCTTGGCCTATATCACCGATACGGGGGTCATCCTCAAGAAGAACCTACCCCTTCTAAAAGACTGCGATTATTACGTCTTCGAGTCCAACCACGACAAAACGATGCTTCTTAGTTCCTCTAGGCCCATCCAGCTTAAGAAGCGCATCCTCGGCAAGAAGGGCCATCTCAGCAATGAGCAGGCCGGGGAGTATCTATCTTCTCTCATCGGGCCAAAGACGAAGAAGATCTACCTCGCCCATCTCTCCGAGGAATGCAACACCCCCGAGATCGCCCTAGAGACCATCCATAGGGTGTTCCAAAAGAACGGGATTTCCTTCCCCATCGAAGACGTCGTCCCTCTGAAGCAACATTGCCTCATCGAAGGAGGCGAGGAATGAGAATCTCCATCTACTGCATCGGCAAGCTCAAGGAATCCTATTGGAGGGAGGCCATCGCCGAATATTCCAAGAGGATCCAAGGCTACGCGAAGCTTGAGATCTATGAGTTCCCAGATTGCCCAACCCCGGAGAAAGCCTCCATTTCCGTCGAAGAGGAGATCAAGAACAAGGAAGGTGAGAAAATCCTCGAGAAGCTCCGCCCTTCCGACTTCGTCGTCTCTTTGGACCTCAATCAGAAGGAATACGATTCGCTTTCCTTTTCCGACCGACTCGAATCCTGGTTCCGGCAAGGGGGCAGTTCAATCTGCTTTCTCATCGGGGGATCGCTTGGACTAAGCGGGGCTTTGAAGAAAAGGGCAAATGCCTCCTTCAGCTTCGGCAAGATGACCTTCCCCCATCAACTCGCCAGGGTGATGCTGCTTGAGCAGCTTTATCGGGCTTTCCGGATCGCCCATCATGAGCCTTATCATAAATGAAAGAAACGCCCCTTCCTCGCGAAGGGGTTTTCAGTCGATCAGTCCGTAGTGGCGGAAGGCGTTCGCCCAGCCGTCTTCATCGATGTCGTCGGTGACGTAGTCGGCGATCGCCTTGGTCTCTTCCTTGGCGTTGCCCATGGCGACCCCGATTCCGGCGTAGAGGAGCATCTCGACGTCGTTGCTCCCGTCCCCCAACGCCATCGCGTTCTTCTGGGTGTATCCGTAATATTGAAGGACCGACATGATGCCTTTGGCCTTGTCCGAATCCTTGAGCATCACGTCCACCGCGTATTCGTCCCAGCGGGCGAATTTGCATTTCCCGAGGTGGGGGGCGATCAGGTTTTCCTCGAATTGGTCGATGAAGGCGATCATCTGATAGACCGTGCGATCGTAATGATCGGGATAGTGACGGGGCTGCGGGAAGCGGGTCCCGTATTTCTCATGGGCCGAGATGACGCGGTCGTCGATCATGTTGATGTGGCCCTCGTTCTCCTCGATGAGGGTGAGGCCGAATTTGAGCTTTTTGGCGAAGAGGACCATTTTGTCCACGACCTCCGGGGAGATCGGGTAGCGGTAGATGACGTTCCCGTCGATGATGGCGTTGCTCCCGTTCATGGTGACCAAGCCATCGGGGGTGAAGATATTGAGGATGCCGCTTTTGCGGATCAGGTAGTAGTTGCGTCCGGAGCAAAGGAAGACCTTGATGCCTTTCTCCTGAAGCTTCAGGGCCGCTTGGATGGCGGAAGGGGGGACGCGGTGGGCAGAATGGGAAAAGAAAGTCCCATCGATATCCGTGAAAACGATTTTGATGTCCTTCGCTTCGCCCAAAACCATTGGCCTATCTTATAACACTCTCGGCCCCTTTGGGGAGGGACGTTGCGGAAAACGCTTCCAAAATCACGGAAATGGAAGTTTTCCTGCAAGTTTGAATTAGGTTATTCTACCGCATTCGTGGGTGCTTTTGGAATGTAATCGATTTCACGATTTCTTTCTCCCATTCCGTCTTCGGAATCCCGATAATGGCGGGTGGAGAATTCAAAAATGAAAATCAAAAAACTTCTGATTCTGTCTCTGCCGTCCCTCCTTCTCGCCCTCGCTGGCTGCGCCTCGAACCCGGACGCCCCTTCTTCGAGCTCCGGTTTGGAGTCTTCCTCGTCCGAGGCCGGGAGCGTTTCATCGAGCGAAGATTCTTCCTCCGAAGATTCTTCCTCCGAAGAGCCCTTCCTCGAGGATTGCTATTCCGTGGAAGAGGCGATTGCTTTGTCCAACACCAACAAAGAGTACAACGTCATGGGCACGCTCAAGTACATCACGAACTACTACCATGGCCAGTGCGTGATCGGCGACGACAAAGGCAATGAACTCGAGGTCTTCGGCCTCCGCGGCGAAGATGGGGAGACCTATTTCGATGAGCTCGAAAACATTCCCTATGCCGGCGACACGGTCATCATCCAAGGCGTGGTCAAGCAATATAACGGCAAGCCCGAGATGGGCCAAAGCAAGGTGCGCCGCGTCTATTCGACCCACACCCTCCCGAACCAAGAAGGCTACGAGGCCTGCTCCATCTCCTCTTCCCGTTCCGCGGAAGTCGGGAAGAAAGTCAAACTCACCGGCGTCGTCGCCAAGAGGACCCAAACCCAGAAATTGAGCTACAACGGCTTCTACCTCATCGACGGGACCGGCTCCATCTTCGTCTACGGCGGGGAATCCACCGTCCACGTCCAGCCTGGGAACACCGTGACAGTCATCGGGGAAGTCGACCACTTCATCGCCGAGGAGGAGGCCAACTACGCGGCAACCTATGGCTACCAAGGCGCGATCCAGATCAAGAATTCCTTCGTCGTCGAAAACAAGAAAGGCCAAGCCGAGTTCGACCGTTCTTGGATTCAGGAATCCACGATGCGCGAGATCCTGAACACCCCCCTTTCGAACAACATCACGAGTTCCTGCTTCCTCGTCACCGGATTCGTGAAGAGGGTCCAGGGGGAGGGCTTCGTGAACTACTACCTGAATGACCTCGACGGCCATACCGGCGGCAGGGTCTACACCTCCAACAGCGGCTCCGACTTCGCTTACCTCGACGATTATCAAGACAAAGTCGTCTCGATGGTCGTCTCGCCCATCAACTGCAAATCGACGATCTCCGGGACCGAATACCGCTTCATCCCCCTCGACGTGAAGGTCGTCGAAGGCTATTCCTTCGACCTCTCCTTGGCCCCTCAGTTCGCTTTGGACAACATGGCCATGGATCAATTTGAATCCCTTTATAACTACGATCCGGCGATGAAAGTCGCGACCTCCTATTCGAATTCCGCCCTCGGGATCGAAGGGGTGACCCTTTCTTATTCTTCTTCCGACGAAAACGTTTTGTCCTTCGTCGAGGAAAACGGCGCCCTCGTCTTCCACGTGAATGCGACCGCCTCCTCTTCCGCGACCATCACCGTCAAAGCTTCTTTGAACGGGGTCGAAGCCTCCGCGACCAAGAAGATCAGCTATGAGGTCCCGAACTTCGATACCATCACCATCGCCGAGGCGATCGAAGCCCCCATCGATACCGAAGTGACCGTCCGCGGCGTCGTGGCGGGCCGCTGCCTCAATAAAATCGGGGTCTTCCTCGTCGATGATACCGGCATGATCGCGGTTCAGCTCTCTTCGCAGGACGATCTATCCAAGCTCACTACGGGCAATGAGGTCATCGTCTCCGGGAAGAGGATCGCAACCGGGGCGAAAAACGACTTCACCGGTCAAATCAACCTCGGCTACAGCAAAATCGAAGCCATCGTTGGATCCGGCAAATCCTATTCCCGCGAGCACATCCAGGAATCCACGATCGATCAATTGGCCTCGATTCCCTTAACCGAGAACGTGACCACGAACCTCTACCATGTTTCTTGCTTCGCCAAAGACGTGGTGACGAACCGCGGATACCGCCTCCTGTTCCTTTATGCGGATGAAGCCGCCTCCGGGAACGAGAACTCCAAATATTTGCGAGTCTACTCGAACTCCGACACGCAGTGGCAGGCCTATGAGCCGATGCTAGGCAAGCAGGTGAGCGTCGACCTCGCCCTCGTCAACTGGAACGGGAATGGCTATCAGGCTGGGATCTTCGCCATTTCCGATGGAAACACCACGATTGTTACCCCGGTCGCTTGAGTTTCTTCTCTTGCCCCGAGCCTTCTTTATGGGCCCGGGGCTTTTTCTTAAGGGGGTGGGGGTCTTTTCCTTGGTTGTGGTAGAATGTCTCCAATATTTATGGATTACATTGAATTCGCCTCTTATTCCCCTTACGTGGATCCTCTCAACAAATTGGTCCACGCCTACCTCGACGCGGAGGGGAACCTCTTTTATGTGGAGCCTGGCTTCTATGACGGGTTGCTTGGGTTCCAGGAGAAACGTCCAGAGGCTTTCTCCAGGATCATGGAAGAGATCGACAAGACGGTGAGAAAGCACCATAAGGTCATCTTCACCGCGGATTTCGAGAATCCTTGGATCGACCGGGAAGGCTTCATCTACCGCGAGATCAGCGACATCACCGATCCTTTGCTGATCTTCGTTGAGGATAAGTCCAGGGGCAGCGATTACGGGGACTGATCATGGACGGGGCCCTCGTTTACTCTCCGCTTAGAAACGCCGATCCTCTCTTCCGAGAGGAGAAAGCGTTTTTGACCGCCTCTTCCGTCGTCTGCGGAGTCGAGCTCAAATGGCTGGATTTCCTGGAGGCCGAATCCTATCTGGAAACCCGCTTCAAGAAAATCGATTTCCTTTATTTCTACGATGAGGACCTCTATCTAGAGGACCTCGCCGTTAGGCTTGGGATCCCGACGTTCAACACGCCGGACAATTACCTGCCCGCGCACGATTTGGGCGCGTTCTACAAAAGGATGAAGGATAATGACCTTCCTTGCCCTGCCTTTTACGCCTCGCCGAACCTTGGGAAATACCCCTTGTCGAGGAACTTCGAATCCCTCTCCGTCTCGCTGAAAGACGCGGGCGTGTTCTACCCTTTCTGCCTCCGCAGAAAAGAAGAGGTCGCCGTTTATAAACCTTCTTTGTGCCTGACTCCCATCGAATTCAATGGGGAACTCATGGAACTCGGCTCCACCCCCTTCGTCGCCGAGGAGCATCTCAAAGGCCCTTCCCTTTTGGCTTTGGCCATTGGGGAGCGGTGCTATGGGGTGCTGGAGAAGAAAGACGGGGCGTATGTGAGATCCCGTTATGACGATCGCTTCGTCCGCCATATGGTCGTGTCCGCTTTGAGGGCCAGCCAAAGGCAGGCGGGACTATTCCTTCTCCAAAGCGATGGCAGGACGCCTTTGCTTTCCGGCATGTCCTCCAGCCTCAATCTGGCTCTGTTCCAATGCGTCTATCAGAGCGATCCGGGAGAGGCTTTCTTCGCTCATTTATGCAAGAAGGCCAAGAAGGCGGTTCCCTATTACTATGTCACCTCGACGGAAATAAAAGCCAACCGGAACAAAAAGAAAGAGAAGGTATAAGAAGAAAGCCCCAAGCGCACGCCTGGGGCTTATTTCATGAAGGAACCCATCTTCGAGGATGGGCTTCTATTTTATTTCCCTTGGGGGGAGAAGGCCTTCATGGAGGTCCACATGATCCTCATGCCATAGAGGAAGAGGAAGAGGAACATCCCGATGGAGGACATCGAGGCATTGAACAAGAAGCCCAAGCCCAAGGCGAGGATCGCCGGGGCCATGGCTTCCCAATAGGCGATCTTCTGGCATTCCCAGAGGGTGATGACGCGGTAGGGGTTGTTTTTGCCGCGGGTCACGAGGAAGAGGACGAATCCGAGGAGGATCACGATGCCGCCGTTGATGCCGGCGAGGATGCCGACGTTTTTCCAGGCGAGGGAGATCTTCTCGCTCTCGTATCCTTTGGTGAGCAGGTTCCTGTAATTGGAACGGGTCGAAGAGACAAAGGCTTGGGGGTCGGAGGTCAGGCTTCCCTCAGGGGTGAGGCTGCTTAGTTTCTGGCCTTTGAGTCCATCGTAGGTGTAGGAGACGAAGGCGTTGGATGTGGAAGTGGAGCGGTCGGGATAGGCGGCGAAGCTGAATCCGGAGGGCTTGAAGGCCAAGACGGAGACGCGATAGGTGGTCTTGGTGATGGTCTCGGAAGTCGTCCCATCGCTTCCGGCCACTTCGGTGGTCGTGCTGACTTCGCGTTGGGAGAGGGCGTTCAGATAGGTCTGCGAGACCATGTCTTCGGTGAAGACGACGCGGAGCTGAGGCTCACCGGTCACATCGCTTTTGGCTTCGTAATAGTAATTGGCGGTCGTTTCCGTGCCTCCGGCGTTATAAAGAGTCTTGGCGGTGGCTTCGTCATAGGAGAGCAGGCCGTCCGCGTTGACGCCGAAGTCGATGTTCTTCTCTTTGAGGTCGGCTTGGAATTTGGCGAGGCCGTTGGCGACGCTGGTTCCATTCGCGGACAGGACGGCTTCGCCCATGTTGACCTGCATGTTGGTCACGAAACTCGGGACCAAGGTGAGGATCACGCCGCAGACGGCGAGGATGATCGGCATCCACCAATGGTATTCCCGGGCGGCCTTGATCGCCGCGTCGTTATTGATGAGGGTCAAGAACCCGGTCTGAAGTTTTTCTTTCGTCTCCGGGTTCATGCGAGCCCTTTTCACTTTTTTCTGTTTCTTTGACATAGCAAAATCCTTTTGCTTATAAAGCAAAAATACGATACACGAGTAGCGGGTTATTTTAAAGGAAAACCGGTGGGCGCTTTATTCGGAGAACCGCATCTTTTCGCCGCTTGGGGCGTCGCCTTTTCCGAATGGCTTTTATCGGCTTTGCCTGTTTCAAATGCTAAGGAAAGCGAACGCGCTGGATTATCAAGACGGTTAACGCTCTTTTACGTCCCAATAGCCGTTTTTCCTCAATCCGATTCTTTCGATGCAGCCATTATCCTTGAGGTACCTGATGTTCTTTTCGACGGCAGTCGTGCTAATGCCTAGAATGCTCGCAAGCTGGCTCGACGTGATATTCGGGTTGTTCCTGATTTCCGAAATCATTCTCGTTCTATTGGGCATCAGCCTTCCATCGGTTTTATCCCCAACCTTATCCCCAACTTTATTCCCAACCACGTTAATCCAATTGAAGGAAATCGTGGCCACGGATTTCAAAGTCTTTTCCGCCCATGACTTTTAAAAAGCGATCATCGCGCTTCTTGTGTTTGGCGTTTCATCCAAGACGGGTTAAGATAGGCAATGCCAGTGGCGCAGTTACTTCTTTCGTTGGGGCCGTACAGGTTTTGACGGGGGGATGTCTGGCTCAGGCTGCAGTGGGGTGGCGACCCGAACCGCCAAACCAAAATAACTGACAACAACACTGTCAAACCTTGGATGCTCGGTGCTTCGCATCGCGCTTCCGCCGCTCTTGCCTAATTAGAGCTCCACAAGATGGACCCCGCCTTTTGCGGGGAGAGCACGTTCACCTCTGACTTCCTCGCTTTATAGGGGGCTGGGCGCAATACAAGGCGATAAGCCGCTGGGTTGGCTGGCCCATCGGACGAAAATCTAAAGCCGGGTCCAGGGGAAGTTGGTTCCCGTCGCCCTCTGGACTAAAAGGCGGGGACTAAACTGTAGAAGCCTCGGTGGGATGCCCTTCGGACCAGGGTTCGATTCCCTGCGACTCCACCAATGGAAAATATAGGTTTGATACAATTTGTGTCAGACCTTTTTTGTTGCATATAGAGGAAATCACCCTATCTGCCAAGTTGGAAGTCAGCCCCGTAGAAGTGCCACTTGGCCTGCTTTAGAAAAGGAGCAATG
>SFUB01000079.1 GCA_004561785.1 bacterium
TGGGAGGGGGACAAAGCCTTCCTTCCCTTGCTCGATAAACCCCATCCAAGCCCCTTCGAGTTGACCTTGGTCTATAAAGGCGGATGCCTTAAAGAAGTTCTTGGGCCGTATTACAAAAAACGGCCGACGAAGAAGGGCGGGAAAAAGAAGAACAAGACTATTGTCAGGAAGAAGAAGGGCGACTAAATTTATCTCGCTCTCGGAGAAGCCTTTACCCCTGGCTTCGCTGAGAGTTTTTGATAGGAAGGGAAAAACATGGAAAACGAAAAAAGAGTGAAGATCGACCAAGCGAATATGCTTGATCTGGCCACGTGCTTCGGATTGCTTTGCCGGGTGTGCGCCGATGCTTTGGGCGAAGAAGAAAAAGAAAAGCAGAAATTCATCCCCGTCCTTTGTGCTTCCTTCCTTTTGTCCGGATCCTTGGGCAGGGATGGTTTCCAGGCGCTCACCATCGCTTTGGTTGACGTCGTGATGAATCGCGCGGTCTTGGAGGGCAGCCAAGATGAGGTCCGCTTCCCGGAATGGGACGCGGAGGACCACCATGAAGAGGATTGCCATCCTTTGGCGGATGTCTTCTTCATGGCCTACGCTTATTATCTTTACACCCAAGGGGCGGTGGAACTCCCGGATTACTCTTTGGGAGCCATCTTCACCCTTTCTGGCATCGCCGTGGAGGGAATCGCCCGCGGGTATCATCTTTCTGACGAGAATATGAAGAGCCTCTATCCCACTTATCTAAAATCCATGAGAAAGTTCGTGGGCAACCACGGGGACTTCGGAAAGGATCTCTCCTCCGCTTTGGAGGGGCTGGAGATCATCGGTTCCTTGAGAAAAAAGCCCCTGAAAGAGGCTTAATCGCGGAATTCGTATTTCTTGATTTCGCAGTTCAGAAGGCCATAGGAGGCGAACTCTTCGTTGCTCATGTCCTCGAAATAGGTATTTACGACCCTTGACATCCCGCCGTGGCAGACCAGCAGGATGTTTTTTTCTCGGTATTTCGCTTTAGCTTCGTTCAGAAAGGAATAGACCCTAGCGACGACATCGAGATATCCCTCCCCGCCCGGGTAGCGTTTGAAGAAGCTTTGCCTCTGCTTGAGGTAGACTTCCTCTTTGCGGCTATGCCCTTCGAGCTCCCCATAATATTCCTCTTGGATCCTGGGGTCCACGATGATGGGGAGATCGCGGCCTTCGTTGATGATGTCTGCGGTTTGCCTGGCTCTTTCCAAAGGGGATACGAAAATCAAATCCAAAGGGATTTCCCTGAGTTTTGCGGCGGTTTCCTTGGCTTGGCGGATCCCTTCTTCGTTTAAAGGAACATCAATCCTGCCTTGGATTTTATAGGCGAGGTTCCAGTCGGTTTGGCCATGCCTGACGATATAAACGCTCATGGACGGGTGACCTCCTCGTCTTTGCTCTCCGAAGCTTCTTCTTTCTTCCACTTCGCGATGCTCTTGATAAGGGGAGGAACCAAGAAGAAGCACGCGACGATCCAAGCTAAGGGATCGGCCAAGCAAACGGAAATATAGGCCCAGTCCGAGGCGTTGCAATTGATCGCGCCCCCGTTGACGATTTGGGGCAAGAAGAGGCAAATGACCGAACGGGCCACCAACTCGCCGATCCCGGCTAGGAACGGCCAAAGGGGCTTCTCAATCCCTTGCATCGAGTTCCTCCCGATAAACAGGAGGATCAGGAATCCCAGCAGAGGGATCACGGTGAAGAGATAGTAGTTGCCATAACGGAGGGTGTCTTCGTTGATCTTATCGGCGGAGAGGAAAATCCTCTGATAGGCCCCGTTGATCATAAGCAATAGCCCAATCGCCGCCGTGACAATCCAAATCACCAACCCGAAATAGAGGGAAGTTCGGAATCCCTTTCTCATCCTTTCGACATTCCTCGCCCCATAATTTTGCCCCATGAAGGCAAGCATCGCCGAGCCAAGCCCGCTCATGGGTGCCATCATGAGATTGAAGACCTTGCAGGCCGCTCCGTATCCCAGTTGGACCGGCATGGCCGAAACCATCGCTCCGCTTGGGTCGCGGTCGAAGGAAACCATCGCGGCCTGCATGATGATGATCCCGATTTCAAGCAGGGAGAACTGAAAGGCCATGGGAAGCCCATTCTTGAGGTGGCGGATGACAAAACGCCAGCTTATTTTCCAGTCCGATTTATGGATGCGGAGATTCTTATAACGCAAAGCGGCATAGCCCATGGCCCCGAAGGCCGAGAAGGCTTGTGAGATGACCGTCGCCCAGGCGCTTCCGGCCACGCCCCAATGGAAGACGACGATGAAGAGCAGATCCAGTCCGACGTTGAGGACGGCGGAGATGACCAAGAAGAGGAAGGGTGTGAAGGAGTCTCCATAAGAACGGAGGACGCCGAAGATCATGTTGTAGAAGGCAGTCGCGAAAGTGCCGATGTAAAGAACGGCGATATAACTTTTCGCCGCCTCGTATTCCGCCTGCATCGCGGCGTTCCCGGTTCCGCCTTTGATGCCGAGCCAAGAAAGGAGGGGGTCGATGCAAGGCAAGGCGATCGCGGCCAAGAGCAAGGAGGTGATCGCGGTTAGGATGATTTGGGTTAGATAGCTTTTTCTGGCCCCCTCTTCGTCTTTCGCCCCTCTTCTTTCCGCAGTCACGACCGAATATCCGCTCGCGGCCCCGATGGCGAATTGCATGACGATCCAGACGACGGGGGCCGAGGAGTTCACCCCCGCGACTTCGGCTTCGCCCAGGTTTTGTCCGACGATGATTGTGTCGGTAAGGGTGTAGATTTGTTGAAAAATGAGGGAAAGGACGATCGGAATCAAAAATAGACCGATTCCTTTTGCGATGCTCCCCTTCGTCAGATCGATGGGGTCGAAGAGCTTTTTGAAACGCGCCCAAACACTCATAGCGGCGATATTCTAATCTTCGCTTCGGGAAAGAAAAAGCGCCCTCCTACGAGGGCGCGAGGTGAAACCGCTTCCTAGTCTAAGGCATTCCAAAGGCCATCGAAAGGCTCTCCGTCGACGATGGGAGCCTTTTCATATTCTTCCACGAGCTCCGCGGGGAGGTATTTCTTATTCACCAAAACCTGGTAGACATAGGAGTCGAACCACTCGGCGTCGGCGACGAAGAATCCGCCGTCGCCATTGTCTTTTCCCCAAGAGTTCTCGACTTTGTAGCGGTTGGGCCGGCCGTTCACCAAATTGACCCCGGTGAAGGCCATCGCGTGGTTGCAGTAAGTGGTGTGATAGTCAAGCTGTTCTCCTTTGCTGAGTTTATCCTTGGTTTGGAAAAGCAAATCGTCGCGGATGAGTTTTCCGCCTAGGAGCCCACGGGAGCGGAGCGAGGAAGCGCTGACGTCGGCGGCGAACCAGACGATGTTACCGCCTTTCAAAGAGGCGACCACGGCCTTTCGAATCGCGGCGGTGTTCACGTCAAAAAAGAGAACCGGATCCCCGCCTTCGACGTTTCCAACGTAATGGCAAGCCCGCTTCGTGCCCTTCTCCCATCCGTTTACGTGGGCGTCGCTCAAAGAGATCCAATCATCGAGGTTGACCCCGATGTAATCGCGGAAGAACTCAAGCCCCGTCATTTCGGGCAGGCGGACGAATTTGTCATCCTTGTCCTTGTATTCCAAGACGAAGGTCTTCGGCGGGACGCCCAAGGCGATGGCCAGGACGCGATAGACTTCTTCCAGCATCCCATCTTTCTTTTTGCGCATGTCCTCTTCGGTTTTGCCGGATTCGGCCATGTCGTGGAAGACTTTGATGTCGTTGGCTACGATCCTCTGGAGCACAACATTGAGCTCGGCGGTGTTTTTGCTGACCGCGGTGTCCTTCATGGCGGAGCTAGGGACGACGCCGTATTTCTTCACGAGCGAAGTGAACATGGCCCAGTGGCCTCCATCGGCGACCCCATTATCGAGGATATAGGCATTTAAGCGGCTGCCAATCGGCTCATGGACGAGTTCGATCGCCCTTTCCAAAGCGAAATTGGCTTTTTCAAGTTTGTCATAGAACTGGAGATAAGCCTGGGAAAGTTCGATCGATTTCACGTTCAGTTTCTTGAAAAGGGCTGCGCGCAGGACGTTGAGCCCAGCGAACATCCAGCATCTTCCGGATTTCTGCTGGTTGGTGATGTCCCCCGCGGGGACCTCCACGGAGAAAACGTTTTGGAGCTTGGCGGCTTCGTTCTCGTCGATGCAGGATGAGACGATTCCGTTTTGGCGGACGCCCATCTCCTTTAAGGAAAGGTCCCCTTGTTTCGCGGAAACCTTTTCAATGTCTTTCAAAGTGATTTCTTTATTCATTTCCTTAATCCTTCCAACCGTAAACATATACCCTTTTCAAAGAATGTCGAGGGATTGGAGCCATAAAGTTAAGAAAACTAAATATTTTTGCCCGAAAAGCCTTCCTTTTGCTTTTCGACGCCTATAATAGAGCCGCTTAAATGGGGGAGGGTTTATGCTCAAATACGCGAACGAACATGTCGACGAACTGCGGAAGGCGATGAGGGAAGATGGGATCAAAGCTTATCTCATCGTCACCGGCGATCCTCATAATTCAGAGGAACCCGCTGCCCGTTTTGCCGCAGAAAGGCGCTTTTTCTGTCCATTTGATGGGGATAATGC
>SFUB01000012.1 GCA_004561785.1 bacterium
GGATCCTAGCTTCGACATCTACGAGGAAAGGTACCTTCGAATCATGGAAGAGACTTTTTCAATGCTTGGGATCAAAACCAACTACGAAGTCGACGTGTCCTTGGTGGATGAGGATACCATCCATCAGATCAACCGCGATTACCGCAACGTGGATCGGGTTACCGACGTCATCTCTTTCGCCTTCAATGACGACAAAAGCGAGGAGGGGATCATCGCCGATCCGGAGATTCCCCACATGCTTGGGGAAATCTTCATCTGCGTCCCTAGAGCCCTCGATCAAGCCAAAGAAATCGGAAATTCCTCGGATAGGGAGATGAAATTCCTCTTCTGCCACGGCTTGCTTCATCTTTTGGGATACGACCATATGAAAGAAGAAGACGCGAAGATCATGTTCCCACTTCAAGACAAGATTCTAGACGCCGTGAAGGCAAAGGAGGGCGCATGAATCAGGAAGAATTGCTGCAAGCCGCGATCGAGGCCCGGGATCTCTCCTATTCGCCTTATTCGCGCTTCGCCGTCGGTGCGGCTTTATTCACCAAAGACGGGCGGGTTTACCAGGGAGCCAACGTTGAGAATTCGAGTTACGGCCTCTCCATGTGTGCCGAGAGAAACGCTATCTACCACGCTCTCATGGAAGGCTGCGCCGGGGATGACTTCCTCGCGCTGGCCATCGTGGCGGATACCGATGGACCGGTCTCGCCCTGCGGGGCCTGCCGCCAAGTCATCGCCGAGTTCTTCCCAAAGGATTCCCAGATCATCTTGGGAAACCTCCGTGGGGAAATGAAGGTCATGAGCGTGGGGGAATTGCTTCCCTACGCCTTCGAAGGAGGAGATATGCAATGAAAGTCGGATTCATAGCCATATTGGGGCGTCCTAACGCCGGGAAAAGCACCTTTCTGAATGCGGTGCTTTCTAAGAAAGTATCCATCGTTACCCCGAAAGCCCAGACAACGCGCGACTCCATCTGCGGCATATTAAACGAAGCCGAACGTCAGATCGTCTTCGTCGACACCCCTGGGATTTTCTTCGGCGAGGGCGGACTTGACCGCTACATGAAGAAATCCGCCTTCGACTCCTCCAAAGACGTCGACGCCATCCTTTATCTCATCGACGGATCCGCAAAGGACCTCGAGCCAGACTTCAAAATCCTCTCTTCGCTCCGCTCGACCGCTCCGAAGATTCTCGTCCTCAACAAAATCGACCTTCTCCGGATCGAAGAAGGGGAGGCCAAGAAAGCTTTGATTCAGCAGCGTTTCCCGGATTGCCCTCTCATTGAGGCTTCCTTCCTCAAAAGTTTCGGCCTGAAAGACGTCAAAGAGGCCATTGAGCCCCATTTGTACGAAGGCGAGCCCTTCTATCCGGACACCATGCTCACGGACAAAGACCTTTCCTATCGCGCCAAGGAAATCATCCGTCAGGAGCTTCTGCATTTCCTTAAGCAGGAAATCCCCCATCAGAGCGCCGTTTTCATCCAAAAGTTTCAAAAAAAGGACGGCGGGTACCATATCGACGCCGTCATCTTGCTCAATAAGAAGAACCACAAGCCTATCGTCATCGGAAGAGGCGGCGAGATGATCAAAAAAATTTCCATGTCCGCTCGCCACGAGATGGAAAGGGTCTTCAAAGCCCACATCACTTCCTTGAACATCGAAGTCGACGTCAAAGAAGGTTGGCGCGACGACCCCTCCATGCTCAAAAAGCTTGGCTATGCAGACGAGTGAGATCCTCAAAACCGGAATCGTTCTCCGCTGCAGCGACTACAAAGAAGCTGACGCGATGGTAAACGCCCTTGGGAAAGATGGCTTCTTTTCCTTCCGGGCGAGGGGAATCCGCAAACTTACCTCAAAAAACGCGCCATCCGTCCAACCTTTTTCCTATTCCCAGTTCTCCTTATTTAAAAGCAACGTTGGCGTCTTAACCCTAAAAGAGGCCTCGTCCGTATCCTTCTATGGTCCAAAGGAAGACCTTGCGGAGTCCGCCGTCGCCGCTTTTTTGCAGGAACTTACCCTGCGCATCGTCCAGGAAGACGAGGCGCCAGAGGCTTTTCCCTATCTCCTAAAAGCCTTGGAACTCATCAAATCGGGGAAAGACCCCTTGACGATGGGGCTTCTTTATTTTGCGAAGGTCCTCTCCATCGGCGGTTATGGCCTGGAAGTGGGGGAATGCGTGCTTTGCCACGGAAAAAGAAACGTCGTGAGCCTAAGCTACGAGGAAGGCGGCTTCGTCTGCGCGGATGATTTCGACCCCTCTATCCACGAGAAGACCCCCGTCCGCATCCTCCAAATCACGCGCTTCCTTTTCCGATGCGAAGCCAAGGACTTCGAAAGGGTGTCCTTCTCCCCATCCGAATGTCTGCTGTTCTACAAAAACCTGGCTCAATACCTCGAGAACCTCACGGGCGTACGCCTGAAATCGGTTTCTTTGCTTTCGGTGTTATAAGTACCCTTATAATGGGTTGACAACGTTCTCAAGCGAAACTAAAGTATCACGGCTTTTTGCTTTGCAAAAGTAATCAGGAGGCAAGCAACATTCGCTATGGCTAACAAATTTAGCTTCGAAACAATCACCCAACACCTGCAGACGTCCGGTTTCGTCTTCCAAGGCTCCCAAATCTACGGCGGCCTTTCCAACACTTGGGACTACGGCCCCTTGGGCGCGGAGATGAAACGGAATATCCGCTCAATGTGGTGGAAGAAATTCGTCCAAGAATCTCCGACGAACGTCGGCATCGATGCCGCGATTCTCATGAATCCGAAGGTGTGGGAGGCGACCGGCCACGTTTCGACTTTCAATGACCCGATGGTCGATTGCAAAGCCTGCAAAGCCCGCCATCGCGCCGATGAACTCATCAAAGGGCAATATCCCGATGTCGACGTCGACGGCATGAGCTTTGAGCAGATGGACGAATTCATGCACTCCCACAAGATGGTCTGCCCCGTCTGCGGGAAAAGCGATTTTACTCCGATCCGTAAGTTCAACATGATGTTCAAGACGCATATCGGCGTCACGGAAGACGCCTCAAGCGCCGTTTATCTCCGTCCGGAGACCGCTCAAGGCGTGTTTGTGAACTTCAAAAACGTTCAGCGCACCTGCCGCAAGAAAATCCCTTTTGGTATCTGCAATGCCGGCAAGAGCTTCCGCAACGAGATCACCCCGGGGAATTTCACCTTCCGCACCCGCGAATTCGAGCAGCTTGAGATGGAATTCTTCTGCAAGCCCGGAACGGATTTGGAATGGTTTGCCTATTGGAAGGATTATTGCCGCAAATTCGTCGATTCCCTTGGCGTGAAGGATGATAATCTCCGTTATCGCGACCACGAGCCGGCGGAACTTGCCTTCTATTCGAAGGCGACAACCGACGTGGAATACGATTTCCCCTCCATCGGTTGGGGCGAAATCCTGGGCGTGGCCGACAGGACTGATTACGATCTGAAGCGTCACATGGATTATTCCAAAGAAGACCTCAGCTATCTCGATCCCGAGACCAACGAGAAATACATCCCTTATACCATCGAGCCTTCGATGGGCTTGGATCGCCTCTTCCTCATGGTCGCCGTGGACGCTTACGACGAAGAAACTTTGGAAGGAGGGGACACGCGCATCGTGATGCACCTTGCCCCGGCCTTGGCCCCTTATAAAGTCGCTGTTTTGCCTTTGTCCAAGAAGCTCAATCCGCAAGCGAAAGAACTGGAGCAGAGGCTTGCTTCCTACTTCTCGACTACCTATGACGAGACCGGATCCATTGGCAAGCGATACCGGCGCCAAGACGCGGTGGGCACACCCTATTGCGTGACCGTGGACTTCGATACGGAAAACGATCAAAGCGTCACCGTGCGCGACCGCGATTCCATGCAGCAGGAACGCGTCAAAATCGAGGATCTGCCCAAGTACATCCTCGATAAGGTATTCTACAAGTAATAGTACAATATTAGTATTAAAATAGTCGATATTATATATTCATATATAAAGGAAACCGAAAGGAGGAATAATGTATTCGCGCGATTTGATTGAAGACGTCTTGAAAAACGCCGACATCGTGACTGTTATCTCCTCCTATCTAAACGTCATTCAGAAAGGACGAAGCTATCTGGCCATTTGCCCTTTCCACGATGACAAAAATCCGTCCCTCAATATTTCGAAGGAAAAGCAAATCTACAAATGCTTCTCCTGCGGAGCGGGCGGGAACGCGATCTCCTTCGTCGCCAATTACGAGCACGTCCCCTTCGATGAGGCCGTCCGGAAAGTCGCCGAAATCTCCAACTTCCATGATCCCCGTCTGCTCTCCGAGCGGACCGTCGTCGCAATCGATCCTAGGAAAGAGCCGCTTTATAAGGCCCTGGCCGATCTCAATTCCTTCTATCAATACGCGCTCACGATCTCCGAAGGGCAGGAAGCCAGGGATTATCTTAAGAAGCGGAATATCCCCGAGGACCAAATCGAACGGTTTGGCATTGGGTATGCTCCGATGGATGGGCAAGCCACGATCGCCTATCTTCAGGCGAAGAAGCATTCCCTCAAGACCATCGAGGACATCGGGATCGCCTACACGAAATCCGAGGGTACCAGCGACCGCAACGCCGGCAGGATCATCTTCCCACTCTCCGACCCGAGCGGGAAAGTGGTGGGCTTCTCGGCCCGAAAGCTCCGTCAAGGGGACGATGCCCCCAAATACGTGAATTCCCCGGAAACCCCGGTATTCCACAAAGGCGAGACCCTCTTCAATTATGCTAGGGCCTCCAAAAACGCCCGGCACGAAGGCTATGTTTACCTTCTAGAGGGCTTCATGGACGTCATGGCCCTAGACCGCTGCGGTATTTCCTCCGCGGTTGCCTTGTGCGGGACCTCTTTGACCAAAGAGCAAATCGATTTGCTCCGGAAACTCCGCTGCGAGGTGAGGGTTTGTCTCGATGGCGACGCCCCGGGGCAAATCGGGATGATGAAGATCCTCTCGCTCCTGCAGAAAGAGAAAATCCCCTTCCGCCTCGTCTCCAACCCTGGGGATGAGCGGGACCCGGACGATATCCTCCAAGAAAGCGGGGCGGAAGCCCTGAAGGAAGCGATGGGCCACCTCGTGGACCCAAGCGACTTCGCCTTGAGCTTCTACCTGAACACAAAAAAGCTCGAGACCGTCGAAGACCGCGAGAAGGTGCTTCGCAAATTTCTTCCCTATTGCGCTTCCTTGCCGCCGGGAATCCAAAAGGAGAACTACCTTGCCAAACTCGCCAAGGCTACTCGGTTCGAGCCGGAGGCGATCCGTGCCCTGCTCCCCAAAGCGAACGGCTTAGAAGGGGAGGGGTCCTACGAAGAAACCCCGGTCTACCGCAGAAGGAAGGCTTCCGGGGAAACCTCCGTCAGCAAACTCTACCGAGCGGAGAGAACCATTCTCTATTACATGCTGCGCCATCAGGAAGCGATCGCCTTCTTTGAGGAGAAGATTGGCGACTTCTATTACCCGGTCAACAACGATTTGGCCAACTACATCATCGACTACGCCTCCTCCCACCCCGGCGAGATCGAGCCCGCACAGCTGCTCGGCCTCGTCCAAAGCGTCGGCGGGGAGGAGGGCAAAACCTTGGAGGGGGCCCTTTTCTCCCTCTATCAGGAGAAAGCCACCCCGCGCTTCTCGGAGAGCATGCTATGCGCCTGCAAGAAGGCAATCGACGAGGAAAAGGGGCAATTGAGGATCGATCAGGAAGCGAAGAAAGCCTTCGCCTCCCTCGATACGGAAGCTCAGAAGAAGTTTCTGAGCGCCTTATCCGCCAAGAAGCGAGAATCTTGGAAGGAAAAGGACAAATAAGAACGCCCGACATGGAAAGGAGAGAAAAAACCATGGCCACCACGAAGAAATCCGTAAAGAAAGCAACCGTTAAGAAAGAGCCCAAAGACATCGAGCTCGAGGACGAAATCCTCCTCGAAGAAGAAGACGAAGCGATTCAAAGCCTCGACTCGATCAAGAAGCGCTTCCTTAAAAAAGCCAAAGAGGAAGGGTCCCTCGACTCCGGCGAAATCATGGATGCCGTAAGCCACCTCGACCTCTCGGAGGAAGACACCGATTCCCTCCTCAAATTCTTCGCCGACAACGGCGTCAAGATCGATGACGAGGAAGAAGAGCTTGAGAAGGAGGGCGAGGACCCTGAAGGTCCTAGCGCCGATGACCTTGCAAACGCCGACAAAGAGCTCGGTGAAGAAGAGACCGAAGAGCTTAGCGAGGAAGACCTAGAAGACTCCGGAGAGAAGGAAGAGCTCTTTGCCATCAACGAGTTCAACCACGCCGCGATCGGCGAGGTCAAAGTCAACGATTCGGTCAAGATGTACCTCAAGGAGATCGGCAAAGTCGATCTTCTCGATAAGGACCAAGAGCAGGAACTCGCCATGCGCATCGTCAAAGGCAACGAGGCCAAGAAAAAGCTTGAGGAGAAATACTATCCCGAATATAAGGCCAATGGCGGCAATCTCGAGTACGCCGATTGGTACCGCAAGATCGACACTTACGGCGATTCCGAGGAATCCAAGCTCAAATACACCCAGGAAGACGGGATCGGCAGGGGCGTAGACGGAAGGCAAGGAGCCAAAGACAAGCTCATCACCGCGAACCTCCGTCTAGTCATCTCCATCGCCAAGCACTACGTCGGACGGGGCATGCATTTCCTCGATCTGATCCAAGAAGGCAACATGGGGCTCATGAAGGCCGTTGAGAAATTCGACTACACCAAAGGCTTCAAATTCTCGACCTATGCGACTTGGTGGATCCGGCAGGCCATCACCCGCGCGATCGCCGACCAAGCCCGCACCATCCGCATCCCGGTCCATATGGTCGAGACCATCAACAAGATGACCAGGGTGCAACGCCAATTGACCCAGGAATACGGCCGTGAGCCGACCGCCGAGGAGATCTCCGCAAAACTGGAAGGCGCGCTGTCCCCGAAGGAGATCCTCCGCATTCAGCGCATCGCCCTCGAGCCCGTTTCCCTCGAGACGCCGATCGGCGAGGAAGACGATTCCCGCCTCGGAGACTTCCTTGAGGACAAAGAGACCGAATCCCCTGAGGAATACACCACGAAGAGCCTCCTCAAGGATGAGCTCTACGACATCATGAAGGACCTCACCGAACGTGAGGAGGATATCCTACGCCTTCGCTACGGGCTCGACGACAACCGCCCGCGCACCTTGGAAGAGGTCGGCCGCGAGTTCGGCGTGACCCGCGAAAGGATCCGTCAGATCGAAGCCAAAGCGATCCGCAAATTGCGCCATCCGACTCGCGCCAAGAAGCTCGGCGATTACCGTGAGGTGAACTTCGGCGGGGAAGGCAAAGGCCGTTGACCTACAGGAAAGGCAAAAATATGGAAGAGGAGAAAACGAATTTTGAATCCGAGCCGGAAGAAGGGGAGGAAGATCCAAAAGAGGAAGGCTCCTCTTCCTTTTCTTTCGCCTCGCCTTCGCCCCTATTGACCCCGGAGCAGGAGATCGAGCTCGGACGTCTCATCCAAAAGGGGCGGAAAGAAGGGGCAAGCGAAGAAGACAAAAAGGCCGGCAAAGAGGCCTTGGACCAAATGGTGGAGGACAACCGCGGCCTCGTGGGGGCGATTTTGAAGCAATATCTCTGCTATGGCGTCCCTCCCGAGGACCTCTTTCAAGAGGGCTGCATCGGCCTTCAGACGGCCGCGGAGAAATTCGATCCCGAACGCGGCACGCGTTTTTCGACCTACGCTTCCTATTGGATCAAGGAATCCATCCGGAGAGCCCTTAACAGCCTAAATGGGTCGATCCACGTCCCCACCCACATGGTCGGCAAAATCGCGAAGGTGCGCCAGGCCGAGAACGCCCTTTCCCTGAAACTCGGCCGAGAGCCCACTATGGACGAACTGGAGGAATCTTTGCCGGACTTAGATCCGGCGGAGATTTCCTTGATCCTTCAGACCAACTCCTTCGTCCTTTCTTTGGATGAGCCCATGAAAGGGGACGAAGAGGACGGAGATGACCGCCTATCCTTCCAAAAAGGCGATGACGTTCCCGCCTCTTCTCTTGATCAGGAGGACGAAATGCGAGCGGCCGAAGAAGGGCTCGACGCTTTGGACGAACGCGAGAAAGACATTATCTGCCGCCTGTTCGGCTTGAATGGATACGAGGAGCAAGACAGCGCCGAAATCGGGCGCGTCTACGGCATCTCAAGGGAAAGGGTCCGCCAGATCAAGGAGACGGCCTTCCGCAAGATGAGGGAAAGCATCTGCCGAAAGGAGGGCGGGGAATGAGAAAACTATCCGCCAGGCTCAAAGCCATCTTCGATTTCGTCCCCGAGGGCTGCTTCCCCGCCGACATCGGGGCCGATCACGCCCTTTTGACCCTGGCGCTTCTAGAATCCGGGAAGGCCAAATGGGCTCAGGCGGTGGAGAACAAATCCGGGCCCTTCATCCGCATGAAATCCAATATCGACGCCTCTCCCTATTCCTCCTGCGTCACCTGCTCGAAGTCCGATGGGCTCGACGAACTCCTGGAAGGGGTCAATTGCCTCATCCTCGCCGGGATGGGAGGCAGGCTGTCCACGGAGATCCTGCAGAAAGGGAAGAGCAAGCTTGACCACGTCTCCGACATCATCCTCGATCCCCACACCGACCTCACCTTCGTCCGTTCCGAGGTCGTGGGGCTAGGATTTTACGTCGCTGAAGAGAAGATGGTCTACGAGGAGAAGGTTTTCTATTCGATCATCCATTTCAGAAAAGGCGCGCCCGAACGGCCTTACACCAAACTGGAACTCGCCCTTGGGCCCTCCCTGATGCAAAAAAGGGATCCCGTCTTCCTTCAATTCGTCCTGGAGCAAGAAAAAAAGGTCGGCAAGATCCTCGACAAGGGTTTGCCTGCGGAGGCAAGGCGGAAATACCTCAATTTCTACCGCGCCTTGAAGGCCGTTTACGAAGGCGGTCAAAGCCTTTCCAAATAATCCTTCACTTCTAGGAAAGTCGCTTTCGAGGTGGAAGCGCCGCTAGCGAGGGCGATGCTGTGAAAAAGGGAAAGATCCAGTTTTCGGGTCTCCTCTAGCCCTAGGCAAAGGAAAACGGGGCCGCTTTTTTCGGCGATTTCTTTCAGCTTTAACGTGTTGTTGGAAGCATCGGAGCCCAAAATCAAGGTGGAGTCTGCTTTTTTCGAGGCCTCCAAAACAGCGGCTTGACGTTCGGCGGTGGCCAAGCAACGCCCTTTAATGAGCTTCGCCTCCGGGAACCGGGCTTGGATGTCTTGCATCGCCGCCTCAATTTCCATGCCGCCCAAAGTCGTCTGGGCGAGCACGCTTGGGGTTTCTGACGCCTCTTGCCAGTTTCCTTGCCTGGATTTGACATCGTAGAAATAGGCCCTTGGGCAATTGGCCAGGAATGCCTCGCTTTCCAGGTGTCCCCGTAAGCCTAGGTAAATCAAAGGGTTAAGTTTCGTCCCCAAGCCCATGTTCCCCTTAACGAAGGGGCAGGTCGCGTCATAGACGATGAGTTTTTTCTTTTTCGCCATCTCATCGAAGCGCGAAGGGTGGCCATGCGCGGAGAAGACGACGACGTCGCCTTCTTTCAAAGAGGACAAAGCCTCTTCCAAAGGGCAGTCTTTCTCCGAAAGGACGAAGAGCCCTTGGCCTTTGAGCTCTTTCAAAGCAGTCTCGTTATGGATCAGCATCCCGAGGAGGTAAACGTTCCGCTTCGGATGCTCTCTTTTCGCCTTCAAAGCGAGGGACAAAGCGCGTTCCACGCCCGAGCAGTAGCCGAAGGGGGTCACCGGAATCACTTGCATGCCCCCATTTTCGCCCGAAAAGGTGCAAAAAGGAAGCGAGTTCCGTATAATTCAGCACATGGCTAATTTTGCTCAGTTCAACCTGTCCAAGGAGATGGTATCCGCCTTGGAAAAACTCGGATATAAGGAGCCTTCCCCGGTCCAGGGGAAAGTCATCCCAAAGGCTTTGCGCGGGGATTCGATCCTTTGCCAAAGCGAGACCGGTAGTGGAAAGACCCATTCTTACCTGATTCCGATTTTGGATCGCCTCGATCTGAATTTGCCGCGCCTGCAGGCGATCGTCATCTGCCCCAGCCGCGAGCTCGCCCGCCAGGTCTACGATTTCGCCTTTGCCTTATCGAAGTACTTCCCAAAGCTCAAAGTTCGGCTTTTCACTTCCTCGGAGGAGAAAAGCGAGAATGAGCAGGGGCTTTCGATCGCTCCTCAGCTCGTCATCGGCACCCCAGGCCGCCTAAAGGACCTGCTCGCGGAGGATTACAAGTTGAATCTGCGCGGGGTGAAGACCTTGGTCCTCGATGAAGCCGACATGCTCATGGACATGGGCTATTTCGAGGACATCGACGCCCTGCGGAGCCTCTTGCGGGAAGATCTGCAGGTCATGGTCTTCTCCGCGACCTTGGAGCAGGGACTCAAGGAGAAGCTCCGGAAATACGCCGGGAGCGATTTCCTCTACGAAGGGGAGGAGAACAAGTCCTCCGGGAACGTGTCCCACCATCTCATCGACATCAAGCACGTGGGGAAAAATGAGGCGCTCATCCGCTTCCTGAAGATCCGCCAGCCCTATCTTGCCCTCGTCTTCGCTTCCAAAAAGGAGGACGTCAATTCGGCTTACGCATCCGTGAAAGAGGCCGGCTACAGCGCCGTCTTGTTCTCCGGCGATCTGCAGACCAGAGAACGCAGGAAGACCATCCGCATGATCAAGGAAAACCGTTACCAGGTGGTCGTCTGCAGCGATTTGCTTAGCCGCGGCATCGACATCGAAGACGTCACCGACGTCATTTCCCTCGATCTGCCAAACGATCTTACCTATTATTACCATCGCGCCGGCAGAACCGCCCGCTTCGGCAAAAGCGGGGATTCCTGGATCTTCTACGACGATGATTCCACGAAGCTTCCCTTGACCCTTATCCAGCAAGGCGTGAAGTTCGATTTCTCGATTCTCCGGAAAGAGGGTTTGGAAAGCGATCCGGTTGGATTGCTCCCCAAGACCAAGCTCAAAAAGAAAAAGGCCTTCGAAGACCCCGAGGAAGCCAAGGAGATCAAAATCGCCAAAGCCAGGACGCGGGTCGACAAGGTCAAACCCGGCTACAAGAGGAAGCAAAAATGGGCGGTGGAGAAGGTCAAGAACAAATACCGCCGAAAGGCCATCAAAAAGAAAATCCGCGCGAACCTGCACGGAAAGAGCGAGTGAACCTCGCTCTTTTTCAAAGGGCGTTAATTTCTTTGATCAGTTCGGATACGACGTCTTCGTCGGCGACTGTGCGCAGGACCTTCCCTTTTTTAAACAGAACCCATTGGCCGTTCCCGCCTGCGGCGCCTAGATCGGCGTGTCTAGCCTCTCCCGGCCCATTGACCACGCACCCCATGATGGCGACGGTCTTTGGAATCCGTTTCTCCTCTAGGTATTCTTGGATCTTTTTGGCGACGGGGATGAGGTTCACCTCCGTCCGGCCACAAGTGGGGCAAGAGATGAAAGTGGGGTAGTTTGCTTCCAAACCCAAGTCATGAAGCAAACGGAAGCAGGCTTTGACCTCTTCCTCTGGATCATCGCTGAGAGAAATTCGGATCGTATCCCCAAGCCCCGAAAGGAGCAAAGGGGAGAGCGTCGCCGCGGAACGGATCAGCCCGACGTCTTTGGGCCCGGCCTCGGTCACGCCTAGATGAAGGGGGTAAGGAAATGCCTCAGCGGCTTGCTTGTAGGCTTCGATGGTCTCTAAAGGGGACGAGCCTTTCAAAGAGAGCACGATGTCATGAAAATCAAGACTTTCTAAGATGGCGACGTGCTTTTTAGCGGACGCAACCAGGAATTTGGCTTTGATTTTCTCGTCGCCGGAATAGACTTCTTTGTCCAAGGAGCCCGAATTGACTCCGATGCGGATGGGGATATGGCGTTCCTTGCAGGCGGAGACGACTTTTTCGATACGGTCCAAAGACCCGATGTTCCCGGGGTTCAGCCTTATTGCGTCAACTCCGGAAGCGATGGCTTTTAAGGCGAGGCGATAATCGAAATGGATGTCGGCGACGAGGGGGATATCGACGCGTTTTTTGATCTCCGCGAAGGAGGAGGCATCCTCCTCATCCAAGCAAGAAAGGCGCATCAAGCGGCAGCCCAAAGCGGCGCAGCGATTAATTTGGGCGGAGACCTCGTCCACGCGGCTGGTTTTGATGGACGCCATCGATTGGACGATGACTTTCTCTTGGCCGCCAAGAGTCAGGTTCCCGATGCGGACGGGGCGGGTTTGGTTTCTTAGGATCATAGGGAAAACATTCTAAGCATTTTGTGGAACTTTTAAAATTGCTATGGTAGGATACTACACGCGAAGCGAAGGAGTGTGAAGAGATATGGCATCCAAACGCGATCAAGTCATCTTGAAATGCACCGTCTGCGGTAACGAGAACTACATCACGACCAGGAACAAACGCAATAAACCTGAGAAGATGCAGATCAAAAAGTACTGCGAGCACTGCAGGAAAATGACTGACCACAAGGAGAAGAAATAAGGCTGCGGCCTTATTTTTTTAACCCATGAAGATTGCTAAACTCTGCTACGACCCTTCTTTCTGCAACACCTACGTCCTAGGAGAAGAAGGGGAGCCGGCCTTGATCATCGACCCCGGCTATAACCATAACGGCGCGCTCAACCGTTATATCACCAAACACCATGGAGGCAAGATCCTTGCGATTGCTTTGACCCATGGCCATTTCGATCACTTCGCCGGGATGGCGGAAATGGAGGATCTCTCTTCCTTCCCGACGTTCCTTTCCGAAGAGGACTATCCTTGTTTGACCGATGCTAAAAAGAATGCCTCCTTCGACCTTTCCGAACCCTTCTTCCTTAAGGAGGACATCAATCCATATTTCATTGAAGACGAAGATGAAATCAAGATAGGGCCATACCTATTTCGCGTCCTCCATACACCCTTCCATACCAAAGGAAGCTGCTGCTTCTATTTTGAGGATGAAGGAATTCTATTCACGGGCGACGCCTTGTTCCGACTGGGGGTGGGGCGAGACGATCTTCCCCACGCGGAGCCTAGGAGCAAGCAGAAGAGCCTCGCTAAAATCTTCGCTTTGCCTAAGGAGACCAAAATCTATCCCGGCCACGGACCCTCGTCGAGCTTGGCGGCGGAGGCCCCCTACCTCAGGAATTACCTGCTGATTTAACTCACACTTTAAGGGTGAAGGAGAAACTCCTATAATACCTCCGACATCAAAGGAGATTTTTTTCATGATTAATGTCACCGAATTGCGCCCGGGCAATTACTTCCTCGACGAAGGCAATCTGTACCAGGTTATCGACATCCTCCTCAACAAGACCGCAATGAGGAAGATGGTCGCCAAGGTCAAAGTCAAGAACATGAGGACCGGAGCCATCACCGAATTGGCCCGCAACTCTGGATATGGCGTGGAGGACGTCCACGTCGACAAGAAGACCATGACCTACCTCTATGACGACGGCCAGGCCTACAACTTCATGGATCCGACCACCTACGAGCAGACCCCCCTCCCGCATAGCGTCCTCGAGAACGAAATCAAGTACATCGCGCCCAACAGCGAAGTCACCATCGTCACCTACGAAGATGAGATCCTCGGCGTCCTTCTTCCCGCGAAGGCCATTTTGACCGTCACCAAGACCGAGCCGGGCGTCCGTGGGGACACCGTCTCCAACGGCGGCAGCAAAGACGCCGAGCTCGAGACCGGCATCACCATCCGCGTTCCTTTGTTCATCAACGAAGGCGATAAGATCTCCGTCGACACTGCCACCGGCAAGTACGACGGGAGGGCGTGAGAATGACCCTTCCCGCTCTTTTCGGTTGGGACGGCGGCTGGTTTGGACTTGTCATCGGCGCTCTTGTTTTGGGCGCCGTGGCTGGCTTTTTGGTCACCCGTTGGCTGATGCAGAAGCAGCTTCGCGACAATCCGCCCGTCAATGAGAACATGATCCGCGCGATGTTCCGCTCCATGGGGCGCAAGCCTTCGGAAGCGCAGATTCGCGCCGTCATGAAATCCATGCAGCAAGAAAGCAACTCCAAAAAACGCTAACCCGCGGAAAACGGGTTGCTTTTTTCTATAAGAAAGGTAACAAAAATGAAAAGCAATTTTGCGATTTTCATCGACTCCACCGGTGATTTGGACTCCGAACTCCGGAAACAATTCGACGTCGACTACGTGAATTTCTGGGTGTCCGTCGAAGGCGGGGAGAATATCCCGGCCTCGTTGGATTATGACCAGGGCCTCACTCATCACGATTTCTATCAGACCATGCGCGACGGGAAACGGATCTTTACCTCTCAGGTGACCGAAAAGACCCTCCGCGAAAAATGGACTCCGCTTCTCCAAGAAGGGATGGACATCCTCTACATCGCCTGCTCCTCCGGACTCAGCGCTTCTTACGATTTGGCCTGCAAAGTCGCCGCCGCTCTCAAGGATGAATTCAAAGGACGCGACATCCGCTGCGTCGATTCGCTTATCTCCGGCTATGCTCAAGGCGAAATGGCAATCAAAGCCTCAAAGATGCGCGAAGAAGGGAAGACCCTCGGCGAGGTCGTTTCTTTCCTGGAAGAGAAGAGGCTTTGCTTCAACCAATTCGCGACCGTCGAGAACCTGACCGCCCTCAAAAAGGCGGGCAGAGTCACCGCCAGCAGCGCCTTCTTCGGGAACTTATTCTCCGTCAAGCCCATCCTTATCTCCGATGTCAAAGGACATAACTATGCGATTGAAAAGGTCAAAGGGCGCAAGGCCTCCCTCGTCCGCATCGCGGACATGGCCGTCGACGCTTGCCTTGATCCGGAGAAGGAAATCTTCTACATCGCCGACGCCGATGCCCCCGAAGGCAGCCAAATCGCGAAGGAAGAACTGCTCCGCCGCGTTCCCAACGCCAAAATCCATATGGGCAAGATCGGCCCGATCATCGGCGCTTCCACCGGCCCCGGCACCGTCGCCGTCTACGTCTACGGGAAAGAAGTCACGGCTTGCGGAGAATAAAGGTCCGTGGCCATGAATTCCATCAACGCAGCGACCTTTCAAAGCATGGTCGAAAACGGCCTGCGCAATTTGAAAGCACATTATCAGGAGATCAATGACCTCAACGTGTTCCCCGTCCCTGACGGGGACACGGGCACGAACATGACCGCCACCCTCAAAGGAGGGGTGGAGGCCATGGAGAAAGAGCAGGGCACGAAACTTTGCGAAAAAGCCGCGGCCCTCTCTTCCGGCATGCTCCTGTCCGCCAGAGGAAACTCCGGCGTCATCCTTTCCCAGTTCTTCGCCGGCATCGCCCGGGCATTCGGAGGCCTGGAAGAAGCGACTCTGGCCCAATTCGCCTCTGCCCTCGAAACGGGGACCGCCACGGCTTATAAAGCCGTCGTGAACCCGGTCGAAGGGACGATCTTGACCGTCGCAAAAGACGGCACTGAGGCCGTCCATGAGGCTTTGGGGAGCATGCAGTCCTTGGAAAGCGTCTTCGGACTCCTTTCCCAAGCCATGTCCGCCTCGCTCAAAAACACCCCGAATTTGCTTCCCGTATTGAAGGAAGCCGGCGTCATCGATTCCGGAGGCGCGGGCTTGCTTTCGGTTATGGAGGGCATGAGGAAGGATATCCTCGGCGAGGAAATCGAAGACACCTCATTCAATGGCCCTTCTGGGTCCGGCTCAATCGACACCTCGGCCTTCAATGAGGACTCCGTCTTGACCTATGGCTACTGCACGGAGTTCATCCTTCAGCTGCAAAACTGCAAAAACGGGCCTGAGACCTTCGATTTAAACGAGATGATCGAGACCTTCAAAGGCTTTGGCGATTCCATCGTCGCCTTGCGTCAGGGGAACATCGTCAAAGTCCACGTCCATACGAAAAACCCGGCCCTGCCGATTGAATATGCGCAGCGGTTCGGGGAATTCCTAACGTTCAAAATGGAGAACATGAACCTCCAACACAACGAGATTCTTCTTAACAAAGAGCTCTCCATGGAGAAGCCAAAGAGGAAGGAATACGCGATTGTCGCCGTGGCGCCTAGCCCCGAGATTGCCGAACTCTTCCGGTCCCTCAAATGCGACCAGATCGTCTCCGGCGGTCAGAGCATGAATCCAAGCGCGGACGACTTCGTGAAGGCCTTCGACTCTTGCAACGCGGACAACATCATCGTCTTCCCAAACAACGGAAACGTCATTTTGACCGCAAAGCAAGCCGCCGATCTTTTTGAGGGATCCCACGTCGTGGTCATCCCCTCTAAGTCCGTGGTTCATGCCTATTCCGCTTTGCAGATGATCGACTTCGAGTCCTATAACCTAGAAGAAAACGTCGCCAACATCGAGCAAGCCATTTCCTCGGTGGTATCCGGCGAAGTCTCGACCGCCGTTCGCGATTCCCTCAACAACGGCACCGCCGTCAAAAAAGGCGACGCGATCGGAATCCTCTCCGGTGAACTTGTCAACGACACTCCGAACCCGGTCGATTGCCTTTTGGAGACGATTGCCGCGGTCGATGACATCGCCGACCGTTCCGTCATCACCGTCTTCTTTGGAAAGCAAGTTGGCGAAGCAATGAAAGAAGAAGTGGAGGAACGCCTTTCCAAAGCTTACCCCTTGATGGACTACCAGCCTTTCGATGGTGGCCAAGACGTCTATCCCTTCATCTTCGCGGTGGAGTGAATCAAGTAAAATTTTCGCTGAAAACAGGCGAGTTTCCCCTGGGGAAATCCGCCTGTTTTTTCTTGCCTTTTCCACCTCTTAAAATCTAGGAAGCAATGGTGGTGGAAGACTTCGAAAAATTTAAATTTGAGAAGGTGCAAACCCTCGAATGTTTCTCATGGCCTTTTTTAGCAAAAATCCAATCTATAACAAAAGAACGTCAATGAAAAACACAGGAATCATCGAATGATTTCCTATGTTATTGCTAATTTTCAAGAAGTTTTACAATAGACCAATAAACTACTATTTATTAACTAAGTTTATCGGTTGTCTTCGCTTCTGTCCCAGAGAGGATTCGCTTGATGTTGGAACGGTGGCGGAAGATGAGAATCGGCGCGATCAAGGTGTCCACTAATGCGAATTCCCAGCCGATGTGAAGCATGGGGTAAAATCCGAAACTCCAAGAGAAGATCGCGTCCCAGGAAATGCTGGGCAAAGTCATCGCCAGGACTGCCATGACCCAAGCGGTCAGCGTTCCTGCAATCGAAGTGGTGATCGAAGCCAAGGAGACCATTTTCTTCTTGCCCGCGACGATGAGATAGGTTCCTCCGGCGAAGGCGAATTCGACCCAGCTCGTGAGGATGTTGGTCCCCATGTAGCAGGAAACGGCCTTCCCGCCTTTGAACCCGATATAAAGCGGCCAACAATGGCCAATCGCGGCGGCCAATCCTGCAAACCAATAATAAAGGGAAGAGGCGTCATAGCCATTGTCCCAACGCATATAGGCGTTCAGGGGGGTGAAACGGAGGATGGCCCAAATGGCGTAGATCGGCAGAGCCGTCTTGATCATGTCGAGGATGATCACGAGGACCCCGATCTTCTTGCCGAAGACGCGGCCGGAGTTCGTCCCCCCGGAATTGTGAGAGTAGTAGTTGCGGGGGTCTTTATGAAAAAAGACCTTCCCGATGATGACTCCGCTTGGGATGGATCCGAACAAATAGCCCAAAAGAAGGCTCCCGGCGGCAACAGCGATATTTATCCAGATGAGTTGTTCCATAATTTCCCCCAAACGCCCGTCTATTATATAGGAAAAGGCGCGTGGCTTTCTATTTTTCGAGGGGGTATAATGGACCTGTTCACGGACCAAGCGCCGTTTTAATATTACAATCCCTCTACACCTATGGCAGACATCGAAAAAGCAGAAGAACTTTATACCGCGAAGAACATCGAGGTCCTTTCTGAACTCGAAGGGGTCCGGAAACGGCCGGGCATGTACATCGGCGCGACCAATGCCTCCGGTCTTCACCATTTGATTTGGGAAATCGTGGATAACGGCGTCGATGAAGCGGCCAACGGATATGGCGACCACATCTATGTGACGCTCAATAAAGACGGCTCGGTTTCCGTGGAAGACGAAGGCCGCGGCGTCCCGGTCGACATCCATAAAGCCACGGGCAAACCGGCGATTGAAATCATCTATACCAAGCTTCACGCAGGCGGAAAATTCTCCGATAAAGCCTATCAAACCGCCGCCGGCCTCCACGGCGTAGGGGCGACCGTCACCAACGCCCTTTCCGAATATCTTGACGTCACCGTTTTTCGGCAGGGATCCACTTACCATATCCGCTGGGAGAACGGCGGCAAACTCAAAACCCCGCTAGAGAAGATTGGAAATACCAGAAAACACGGGACCTTAGTTCGCTTCAAACCCGACAAAACGATCTTTTCCACGACCGAGTTCAAGTGGGACACCGTCTACAATCACCTTCGCGAAGAGGCTTTCTTGCTCCGCACCATCCATTTCGTCCTTCGCGACGAAAGAAGCGGGCAGTCCGTCGAGTTCTATTACAAAGATGGGCTCAAGGAATACGTTGCCTCTTTGAACGAGCACAAGAACCCTTTGGGCGATATTTTGACCTTCTCCGATTCGAAAAACGTCAAAACCGCGAACAACCCGATCCGCATGGAAGTGGCGATGCAGTGGTGCAATCAGGACTACAACGACAACCTCATCTCCTACGCCAACAACGTCCGCACCCATGACGGGGGTTCCCACGAAACGGGCTTCAAAGCCGGCTTGACCCGCGCGGTAAATGACTGGGCGATTCAGAACGGGCTCCTGAAGGAAACCCAAAAGGTCGACGGAAACGACATCCGCGAAGGTCTGACCGCGGTCATCTCCGTCCAGATCCCAGAGAACATCCTCCAATACGAATCCCAAACCAAAGCCAAGCTCGACACGGCTGAAGTTACGCCGCTGCTCAACGATTTTGTATACACGAACCTCATGTATTTCCTCACGGAGCACAAGGCCTTCGCCATCGATTTGGTCAAGAAATGCTCCGCTTCCAAACAAGCCAGGGAAGCTGCGAGAAAAGCCAAAGAAGCGGCCAGGAACGGCAAAGTAAAGAAAAACGATGCCGTCATCTCCGATAAACTCGCCGCCGCTCAAAGCAAAGACTACGCCAACAACGAGCTCTTCATCGTCGAGGGCGATTCCGCAGGCGGCTCCGCCAAATCCGGCCGCGATCGCATGTATCAAGCTATCTTGCCTTTAAGGGGCAAACCTTTGAACACCGACTCCATCACCATGGAAAGGATGAAGCAGAACGTTGAGTTCAGCACCATCATCCAGACGATCGGCGCGGGAGTGGGGGCCGATTTCGATCCCGCCGAATCCCATTACGGGAAGATTATCATCATGACCGATGCCGATACCGACGGCGCCCATATCCAGATTTTGCTTTTGACCTTCTTCTACAATTACATGAAGCCCCTCATCACGAACGGCATGGTCTATATCGCCTGCCCGCCGCTATACGGGGTGTACAAAAAGAACGACAAGAGCCACATCGTCTATGCATGGGACGATAAAACGCTTGAGGAAGCCAAAGCCAAAGTCGGTCCCGGTTACGCGATTTCCCGGTACAAAGGTCTCGGCGAGATGAACGCCGACCAGCTTTTCAACACGACCATGAACAAAAAGACGCGTCGGCTCCTGCAAGTCCACATCGACGATCCTTTGGTTGTTGAGAACCGCATCTCCGTCCTTATGGGGAGCGACGCCAGCAAGCGCAGGGAATGGATTGAGCAAAACATCCAATTCAACGTGGAAGATTCCTTCATCAAGGAGGTCAAGAAATGAGCGCCCGGAAAAAGAGTGAGACGTTGGCCTCCATCGTCGAGAACATAGAGCCCTCCACCCTCGACGAACTGATGGGGGACCGTTTCGACATCTACGCAAAAGACGTCATCCAAGACCGCGCGATCCCGGATGCCAGAGACGGTTTGAAGCCGGTTCAACGCCGCATCGTCTACGCGATGTACAACACCCACAACACCATCGACCACCTCACCAAGAAATGCGCCCACATCGTCGGTGAGGTCATGGGCAACTACCATCCTCACGGCGATTCCTCCATCTACGGCGCTTTGGTCCATATGTCCCAAAAATGGGCCATGCGCGCCCCTTTGATCGACTTCCAAGGGAATAACGGGTCCATCGACGGCGACGGCCCCGCGGCCTATCGTTACACCGAAGCCCGCCTATCCGCGATCAGCAACGAAATGGTGCGCGACATCGAAAAGGACACCGTCGACATGGATCTCACTTTCGACGATACCCGTTTCGAGCCGAGCGTCCTTCCCAGCGCCTTCCCGAACCTCCTCGTCAACGGTTCCACCGGCATCGCGGTCGGCATGGCCACCGAGATCCCCCCGCACAACCTCCGCGAGGTCTGCCAAGCCATCATCCATCGCATAAAGCACCCCCGTTGCCCAATCGAGACCCTCATGTCCTACATTCCGGGGCCCGATTTCCCCACAGGCGGCATCGTCTATGAATCTCAAGGCCTTCAGGACATCTATCTGAAGGGGAAGGGGAGGATCGACGTCGTTTCCCGCTGCCGGATCAAGGAAAACGAAGACCAGACCCAGCAGATCATCGTCAGCGAGATCCCTTTCGGCGTCGTCAAAAGCGCTCTGGTGAGATCGATCGACCAAATCCGTCACGACAAGAAGATCGACGGCATCGATGAAGTCAGGGATGAGTCTGACAAAGAGGGCATCCGCATCGTCGTCGACATCAAGAAAGGCTTCAAAGCCGACGCCGTCTTGGCTTATCTCATGGCCAAGACCCAGCTAAAGGCCGGATATTCCGCCAATATGGTCGCAATCGTCGACGGAAGGCCCCAAAACCTCAACCTGCTGACTTATTGCGACACCTACATCGCCCACCAATTCGACGTCTATACCCGCAAGACCAAATTCGATTTGGCCAAAGATGAGGCGAGGCTGGAGATCGTCCTCGGCCTCATCAAAGCCTATTCGATCATCAATGAGGTGGTCGCGACGATCCGAGCCTCGCTCGACAAAGCCGATTCCATGAATAACCTCATGGCCGCTTTCGGCTTCACCGGACCCCAAGCCAAAGCCATTGTCGAGATGCCTTTGTACAAATTGTCCCATACCGACATCGCCGTGTTGGAGAAAGAACGGGACGATCTGAGCGCGGAGATCGCCTTCCTGAGAAGCCTTCTTGCCGACAAAAGCAAGATGGATGACCAGATCATCTCCGATCTAAGGCGCGTCGCTAAAACCTACGGGGATGACAGAAGAACCGAAATCACCGAGGAGAACGAGGAACTCACCTCCGTCGATAAGCGCGATTTGATCGCCAAGGAGGAAGTCGTCCTCACGGTGAGCAAAGACGGCTACGTCAAACGGAGCTCTTTGGCCTCCTGGCGTAGCTCCGGCGGGCTTAGCGGCGCCCTTCCGGGCCTCAAAGCGGGGGATAGCCTCGTCTATGAGGGCAATTGCTTCACGACCGATTTCCTGTTGGCTTTCACAAGCCTCGGGAATTACGTCTATCTCCCGATCCATTTGGTGAAAGCCAACAAATGGCTCGATGAGGGCGTCCATCTGAACACCCTCGTCTCCCTCTCCGAAGGGGAGAAGATCGTCCGCGCCTATGGCGTCAAGACGTTCCGCAGCGATCTGACGGTGCTGATCCTGTCTAAGTTTGGCCAGATCAAGAAAGCCAGGCTTTCTGATTTCCCGGTGGCCCGTTATTCTAGACCCATCCGCACGATGAGGCTTCTCAAGGGGGACGAAGTGGTGGATGCGGCAATCTCAAGTGGGGATTCCACTTTGCTCCTATTCTCCGAATCCGGCCTCTGTTCTCGTTATAACGAAGGGCTCGTGCCTTTGAATGTCGGGCCTAGCTCCGGGGTCAAAGCGGCTTCCTTCAAGCATTCGCCCTGCGTGGCCATGCTCTCTTACGGCCCCGAAGAGATTCAGAACGCGAAGTTCTTCGCCGTTACCGATATGGGCGCCGTCCGGGTCGTCTCTATTTCCAACATCGAGGAGGGGGAGCGTCTATCGAAAGCCACCTTGCTCTTCAAATCCTTCAAAAACGAGCCCCATTCCTTGCTTTATGTTGAGGACGTGGACGGAAAGGATTCGCCCTTCTCCTTGCCTTGCGTTTTAGAAGATGGGACGAGCTTCGATTTGTCCATCCCAAACTGGAATCTGACCCCGATGGACCGCTACGCGAAGAAGGACGAGAACTCCCCAAAGAAAGGGAAGATCCTCTCCGCGAACCGGCGCGAAAAGAAGTATATCGATGAATCGATGGTGTCGCACGCCCCCGAAATCGTGGAAGAAGGAGCGGAGGAAGAACCCGAAGTTGCCTTGTCTGACGATCGTCCCACGGAGAAATTCGAGCAGATTTCAATTTTCGACGATGACGATTAATTAGTATCTAATTAGTAGCTTATTGGTGCTTATTCATTCGGTATGGTCGAAAGTTTTTAAAGTTTTGCTAAAATTAGTTTTTAAGCGTTTTACATGCGCGTTGCAGAGGAAGCGAAGGCCCATTTTCTCTAGTCACGCGCGCGCATAAAGAATAAAATTCAAACGATGAGAAAGAAGACCGTGCCCTTCGCCTTGGCAGAATCGATCTACGAA
>SFUB01000013.1 GCA_004561785.1 bacterium
AGGCGTTATGATGTGTTCTTATACACAGAGAAAAGCCAGCTCTTCCATTTGAAAGATAAGCAAAGGGTGGTCTTGTTTGGCCATGTCCTAGGCGGAGTCAAGACGATGCGCTTCGCCAAGGCATCGTGTTCCCAGTTCTTTTTCGAGCAAGAAGATGGGATCCAATTCAAGATTGTTGCCTGGAACCGTCCTTATTTGGCGAAAATATTGAAGGATTACGGCGATTTCACCTTGAAAGGCAGTTATGACGAAGCCCGTCATGAACTCAATTTCCTGTCCATGAAAAAGGGGAGGGTAGACCTGAAAGACGCCTTCGTCCCCGTCTATTCCTTGCCGGAAGGCTATCC
Organism: bacterium; assembly: GCA_004561785.1. Taxonomy (GTDB): domain Bacteria; phylum Bacillota_I; class Bacilli_A; order RFN20; family CAG-826; genus Alloenteromonas. Next base: position 348 of record SFUB01000013.1, read on the forward strand.
AGAGCATCTCTTCCGCGATCTTGTCAAGAAATCCTTCGAGGCCCTCCACGGTTCCATCGAGGACTTGGTTCCTCAGGAATTCCTGCGTAAATATAGGCTGCTCGGCAAAGAGGAATCCCTCTTTCGTTGCCATTTCCCTTCCTCGGAGAAGGATATCCGTGAAGGAAGAAGATCCCTGAAATACGAGGAGGCCCTCCTCTTTTGCCTTAAAAACGCCTTGATCCGAAAGCAAAACCAAGGGATTCTTCGCTATGGGAAAAAACCGATCGATCGTCCCGCTTTGAGGAGCTTCGTACATTCCTTGCCCTATCCTTTGACCCATTCCCAAAAACAGGCGATTGCCGAATGCTTGGAAGATATGGAGAAGCCCTCTCTGATGTACCGCTTGCTCCAGGGAGACGTGGGCTCTGGAAAAACCTTGGTGGCGTCTTTGCTGCTATTTGCCAACGCGACCCGGGGATCGCAAGGGGCCCTCATGGCCCCGACGGAGACTTTGGCGAAACAGCATTATCAAAACCTCAAGAAGTTCTTCGAGGGCACCCCCTATAAGGTGGATTTGCTTCTGGGGGAGTGCAAAGGAGAGGAAAGGAAACGCACGCTCTCGAGTTTGTCTTCCGGAGAGACGAGCGTCATCGTCGGGACCCACGCTTTGTTTTCCTCTTCCGTCGCTTATGCTTCCCTGGGCCTAGCAATCATCGATGAACAGCATAAATTCGGCGTCAACCAAAGGGCTTTATTGCAGGAAAAAGGGGACTCTTGCGATCTTTTGCTTATGTCGGCCACTCCAATCCCAAGAACGCTTTCCCTGTCTCTTTTCGGCGATTTGGAGGTTTCCACTTTGACCGAATTTCCCTCTGGATTGCGGAAAATCACCACGAAATGCATGGATTTGTCATCCAAAACGCCTTTCAAAGAAGCCAAAAAGGCCATTGAATCCGGGAAGGCGGTTTATGTGGTCGCCCCCCAAATCGAGGGGGAAGGATACTCGTCGGTCAAGAAGGTGTTCTCCCTTTATCAAGAAGCTTTCCCCGGGAAATGCGTTCTGCTCCATGGCGCGATGAGCGAGGAGGAGAAAGAAGCGGCGATTCTGTCTTTCAAGACTCTGCTATGCCCGATCCTCGTCGCCACCTCCGTCGTCGAAGTCGGAATTGACGTGAAAGAGGCCTCTTTGATGATCGTTTATGAGGCCTCGAATTTTGCCTTATCTTCCCTCCATCAGCTCCGCGGAAGGATTGGGCGCGGTGGCCAAGAGGGGCTTTGCCTTCTGCTCGACCGCGCGAAGGAAGACGATGCGAAAAGGAAACTGGAAGTCATGGCTTCCACCGATGACGGCTTCAAAATCGCCGAAGAGGATCTGCGCATGAGGGGCCCCGGGACCTGGGCGGGCGTGAAGCAGAGCGGCCTCCCCGATTTCCTTTTCCTGAATCTCGTGGAGGATGGTCCAATCCTGGAATGCGCCAGGGAAGACGCAAAAATCCTGATTTCGAATCCCGGAAAAGAAGCGAACTCGAAACTGCTTTCCGTGGCTAAGGAGTCCTTAGGACTCATTTCTTTGGCCTAATGGGGAAAAAGGGAGGTTTTTAGTCTATACTAACCACGCAACGATATGAGCAGCGAATACATGGATCTATATCGCTCCTTCGGGATCCTACCTCATAACGAGGAGCTCTACCGCTTGGCCTTCACCCATTCCTCCTACAACGGAATGGCCGGGACGAAGCACCAGGACTATGAACGCCTGGAGTTTTTGGGCGATTCGATCGTGGGCATGGTCACCAGCGAGCTTTGCTATATCTACCATCCGGAGATGAAACAGGGCGAGCTTTCGGTTTTGAAAGCCCAGTTCATCCGCACAAGTTCTGAGGCCGGATACTGCAAGAAACTTGGTCTCGATAAATACATCAAAGTCGGGGCCAGCTTCGCCAAATCATTCCAATCCAACGATTCCCTCTTTGAGGATGTCTTCGAATCCTTCATCGGGGCCGTCTATTTGGATCAAGGCCTTCTTTTCACTTACCGTCTGGTGAGAAAGATCTTCGAGGACGACATCCGCATCGCCCACATAAACGCCAAAATCAACCCCAAGAGCCAACTTCAGGAGGCCATGCAGGCCGACCGCAAAGAGAGCGTGACCTATCGGATTTTGGCGGAATACGGGTCCGGCGAGGACAAGCGCTTCTTGGCTGGGGTTTATTTCGAAGGGAACGAAATCGGGCGCGGGCAAGGCAGGAACAAGAAGACTGCCGAAACCGAAGCCGCCGCCAACGCTTTGTCGAAGATGTCCCTTCCGGAAGGAGTGGAATAATGGGCCTTTTTTCGTTTTTGAAAAGCAAATTCGCCAAAAAGAAAGAGGAGGCGCCCGCCGAGAAGGCCGCTTTGGACACCTATTCCAAAGGAATGGAGAAAAGCCGCAAGAACTTCGCCTCCAAACTCGATGAACTGTCCAAACGCTACGCCAAGGTCAACGAGGAGTATTTCGAAGAACTGGAGCAGATCCTCATCGAAAGCGATGTGGGCGTCGAACTTTCTCTGCGCCTCATCGAGGAGACCCTGGACGAAGCCACAAAGAACAAAATCAGCGAGCCGAAAGCCATCAACGAGCTTTTGGTCGACAAGATGTTCGTGGGTTACGCGACCAGCGGAGAGTCCATTCAGAACGAACTGCATTTTGCCCCGGAAGGCCCGACCGTCCTTTTGGTCTGCGGCGTCAACGGGGTGGGCAAGACGACCACCATCGCCAAACTTGCCTATCGCTATATCCGCCAAGGCAAGAAGGTTCTGCTTGTGGCGGGGGATACCTTCCGCGCCGGAGCGGTCGAACAGCTTAAGATTTGGGCCGATCGGCTCGGATGCCCGATCGTGACGGGCAAACCGGAATCCGATCCCGCCTCCGTCGCCTTCGAAGGGGCGGCATACGCGAATCAACACGGCGTCGATTTGGCGATCGTGGACACGGCCGGAAGGCAGCAGACGAAATCCAACCTCATGCAGGAACTCTCCAAAATCTCGAGGGTTCTATCCAAGGAAATCCCGGGAGCGCCCCACGAGACTTTCCTCGTTTTGGATGGGACGACGGGGCAAAACGGCGTCCTGCAGGCCTCGTCCTTCAAAGAAGCCTGCCCCTTGACGGGCATCGTCGTCACCAAGATGGATGGGACCTCCAAAGGAGGCATCATCCTCTCAATCCGCGACACTTTGGGCATCCCGGTCCGCTTCATCGGGCTCGGGGAAAAGATGGAGGATCTCCAAGAGTTCGACTTGGACAAATACCTTTATGGACTGCTCCTGGGGGAGAAAAGCGATGAATGAAGACGCCCTTTCCAGCCGAGAGAGGGCAGTGTCCCTTTTGGAATGCTACGAATCCTTGCTGACCGAGAAGCAACGGGGCGTCATGGACGACTACTACCGTTACGATTTGTCCTTGGGAGAGATTGGGGAGAACCGAAGCATCTCCCGGGCTGGGGTCTACGACGCTTTGAAGAAATCCAATGAGAAACTTGAGGAATTTGAGAAAAATCTCGGGCTTCTGCGGAAAAAAGAGCAGATGAAGGAGAAAATCCAAACAATCGAGAAAGAACTAGACCCCGCAAAAAAACTGCAATTATATGAGGAACTAGGAAAGGAAATCACCCATGGCATTTGAATCATTGAGCGACCGCTTCTCCGCCATCTTCAAGAAGATGCGCGGCCAAGCTACTTTGACTGAGAAGAACATGGACGACATGCTGAAGGAGATCCGCGTCGCTTTGCTTGAGGCGGACGTCAATTTCAAAGTCGTCAAGAATTTCATTTCCGATGTGAAAGAGAAAGCCATCGGGGAGCAGGTTTTCCAGAAGGTCAATCCCTCCCAGATGATCGTCAAGATCGTCCACGATGAGATTCAAGAGCTCCTCGGCGCGGATCAGACGGAGATCCATTATAGCGCCACTTTGACCACCCTCATGCTCGTGGGTCTTCAAGGAACCGGGAAAACCACGACCGCCGGAAAGCTCGGCTATTATTTGAAGAACAAGCTCCACAAGAAAGTGATGTTCGGCGCCCTCGACGTTTACCGTCCCGCCGCCATCGATCAGCTGAAGCAGCTCTCCGAGCAGATCGGCGTCGAATTCTTCACCATGGGTCAAGGCGATCCCGTGAAGATCGCCAAAGCCGCCCAGCAAAAGGCTTTGGAAACTGGGATCGACGTCTTGATTCTCGATACCGCCGGCCGCCTTCAAATCGACGAAGGCCTTATGGAGGAGCTCCGTTCCATCAACCACGAAGTCCATCCGGATGAGGTTTTGCTTTTGGTCGACGCCGCGAGCGGGCAAGATGCCGTCAACGTCGCCAACGCCTTCAACAAGGACCTCCACCTTACCGGTGTGGTCATGTCCAAACTCGACGGCGACGCTAGGGGCGGCGCGGCCTTGTCCATCAAATACCTCACTGGGCTCCCCATCAAATTCGCCGGCGTCGGCGAGAAGATGGAAGACCTCGAGATGTTCCACCCCGATCGCATGGCCGACCGCATCCTCGGCATGGGCGACATCGTGACTTTGGTTGAAAAAGCCAAAGAGAACATCGATGAGAAAGAAGCCGAGAAGCAAGCCCGGAAGATGATGGATGGGGACTTCACCCTTGAAGACATGCTCAAGCAGATGAAACAAGTCCAGAAGATCGGCTCCATTGGGGCGATCGCCAAATTGATCCCGGGGATGCCAAAGCTGAGCGATGAACAAAAAGATGCCGCCGAACGGGAAATGAAGGTCTTTGAGGCTGTCATCAATTCGATGACCCCCTATGAACGGAAGCATCCTCAGGTGCTCCGATATAGCCATAAGAACCGCATCGCCAAAGGCTGCGGATTGACCAACGCCGACATCAACCGGGTCCTTAGGAAATACGACCAATCCAAGGAAATGATGAAGCAGATGAAGCAATATCAGAAATCTGGGAAGATGGGCCGCGGGTTCGGCGGATTCCGTTAATTCTCTTATTGGGAGGAACCTGGATATGGAAGACGAGATTCTCTATCGCCCACGCGAACTTTATGAAAAGCAGTTTAAGCAAAGCTACCATGAAAACGCCGAAAAGCATTTTGAGGAATTGACGAAAGAAGCCAAGATCGATATCGAGGCCAATAAAAAGCACGTCACCCAATACAAGAAAGACGATGCCGCCTCTAAGGAGGCCAATTCCAAAGCCGGATCGGCCAGGGGCTTGGGCACGTTCGTTCTCGTTTGCATCATCATCTTCATGGCGATTGGCGGGCTGATGATCCTCTTTGGCGCCCTTTCGCACGCAGAATGGTATATCTACCTCATCGGCTCGTTTTTGCTCGCCTCTGGAATCGGCTTAATCGTCGTTAGGGCCGTGGTAGTGAAGAAACTCATCGAAAGGCGTGAGCAACTCGCTCAGGAATTGGCCAAGAGAACTCAGAACTCCTTGAGCGTTTGCTACAACGACATGGCGGAGTTGAATCGTTCCTTTGATTGGAACGCCCCCGCCGCCATCATGGAGAAAACGACTCCCATCATCGATCTGGACCCTTATTTCACGCCGGAACGCTTCTGCTACCTTCGCGATAAATTTGGTCTTCAGGAAGTCACCGACCCCCATGAAACCGTCTTAGGTGTGATCTCCGGCCAGATTCAGGGGAATCCTTTCATCATCGAGAGGATCCTCACCGAGCACATGGCCCCCAAGGTCTACACGGGTTCCATCGTGATCACCTGGACCACTACTTATCGCGATGAAAAAGGCACCCATACCCAAACCCACACCCAAACGTTGACCGCCTCCATCTCGCGTCCCGCTCCGTATTATCGGACGGACACGCGCCTCATCTATGGGAATGAGGCCGCTCCCCATCTTCACTTCAGCCGCGTGCCTTCCGGGGCTTCCAACATGAGCGAAAAAGAAAGGGATAAAGCCGCCGCCAGCGGGATGAAGGAACTCAAAAAACTGTCCGATAAGCAGCTGACATCCGGAGCTGCCCACGTCTTGACCCCCATGGGAAATGATCACTTCGACGTTTTCTTCGGGGCCAATGACCGGGACAATGAGGTCGAGTTCCGTTTGCTTTTCACCCCCTTGGCCCAGAAGAACATGCTCGACATCCTCGAAAATCCAACTCCGTTCGGAGACGACTTCGTGATGGTCAAGGATGGAATGGTGAACTCCATCGCGTCCGCCCATTCGCAGTCCTTCGATTACGACGCCGATCCTGCTCGTTTCATGGGGTATGACTGGGAGGACATGAAAGCGGAATTCGTCTCCTATTGCGATTTCTACATCCAGGGACTGTTCTTCGATTTGGCCCCCTTGCTTTCCATCCCCCTCTATCAGATGCACAAACCCCATGAATACATTTACGATGGCGGATACGGGGCGAATATCACCGCATTCGAACATGAAGTCATGGCCAACAGCATGGATCCCGACGTTTTGCGCCCGGAAGGGGCTGCCTCGGATTTGCCGCTCATCAACAAACAACTCGCCTGCGCCACAAAAGGCGAGTCCGATTGCGTCGTTTTGTCCACCTATTCCTATCATGAGACCCCTCAGGTTGAATTCGTGAGCAAAATGGGCGGAGACGGACGCTTGCATGAGATCCCGGTCCATTGGATCCAGTATGATAAAGTGCAAAGAGAATCCTCGATAGCCGTCAGGAAGGTTGGGGGCTCTCGAAAGGACTTCAAAGACAGGAAAGCCACTTCCTCAGTTTCCGTCCTCAAAAGGCCCGGCTTGACCTATCGCAGGGGCTTGCTTGCGTTCTTGATCGATGACGACGTTTTCACCCAAGAAGAAGAAAACGAACTCGCTTCTCTTTTCTCTTCCGCAAAAACGGGCGATAATGAGACCAACCATTCCTAAGGAGGAACCGATATGGCAAATGAATTAGACGAAATGACTGGGCCGGTTAACGAAGCTGGACGCGACGCTCACGTCATCGAAAAGCAGATCGCGGTCAAGACCGATTGGAGAAGCACTTTGTTCCAGGTCGTGCTCTGGGTTCTTGGCATCATCCCGGGGCTCATCTTTGCGATCATGAAGATCAAGGCCAAGAGCTATCTCCAGCAGCTTCAGCAAAAGATCCAGCATGATGCTTCCACCATCGACAACTATCAAGTTCAGCGTGTCGTCATCCTCGAAAACGCCGCAAAGCTTCTTGAAAAGTCCGTCGATTTGGATAAAACGGTCTTCGCGGATGTCGCCAAATACCGTTCTGGCAACGTCTCCGACGCTGAGCGCAACGAATTCCAAGGCAAACTTGAGACCATCAATAGCAAGATCAATTTCGCCCTCGAAAGGTATCCTGAACTCAAATCCCAGGTCACGATCGCCGACTGCATGCAGCAGAACCGTTATCTCCAGCAAGAGATCACCGCTGCCAGGGAAGCCTATAACGATACGGTCATGAGATGGAACACCGAGATCTTCGCTTGGCCTACCAAGATGATCGTCGCCGCTAAGGCCGGTTACACCACCCGCATCCCCTTCACCGCCTCCAAGGAGATGAAGGACAAGAGCGAATCCGTCTTGTTCTGAGCGGATGCAAGATCAAGGCGCGCTGCAAGGCGCGTCTTTTTTCATCAAATTCTGATAGAGCTAAGGCGTGTATGTGTTTTTATCGGGGTTCATCTTTTTTCTCCTTTTTTGCCTGTTGATTTTCCTCTCTTTTTAATTGATTCCATTATTTGCGAGATAAGGTTCGTGGTGACATGAAGATCTTGGTTTATGACTCAAATATCGATTCCCTCCATTGAATTTTGAAATTCGTGGCCAAGGACGCATCCTTGGATTGCAAGTTCATCCTCAGCGCCCCCAAAATTCGATGCACGGCTCGAAAAAAGTTTGTCGGCAATCTCGCCGACATCGCTCACCATCCGTTTTTTTGCGGGAATTCCTTGCGTGTTTGGACGCCTCCCGCGATAGAAAACGGAAGAAGGGCATCTTTTTTCCGCACTTATGTGTCCTTTGATTTCATTGTCGATGACGAGGCTATCAATTTTACGTCTAACAAAGCAAAAAGCTATTGGCTTTGCTGGTCGCCCACGCCGGGGAACCCTGGAGATGAAAGAGACCATCGCTAGGCTTTGGCTTGGGAAAGAGGAGGATCTTGCGAAGCGGCTTTACCGGGCACGGTGAACGAGCTCAGAGGTTTGCTTCGATCGCTTGACTTGGTCGATATGGTCGAAGGGGGCGCGGAAGCCTTCGCCTGGACACGACCGGAGCCAACTGCACTTATTGGCTGGATCTGAAAAATAAGCAACCCATTCCCGATACGTTCCTGCTTAACTATCCTTGGGGCAAAGACTTCCTGAAATAAAAAGAAGCATTGGCTTTCAATGCTTCATGAACTTCTTCCCTTTTTCCAGGGCTGTTTTTTCCCATTTTGGGGTTTCGTCAGATTCGAGTTCCGCAAGGAGTTTTTTGTCTTGCTTGCTGAGGGAAATTTTGGCAAAAAGGTCAGGCCGGTATTTCCTTGTAAGGCTCAAGGATTGCTTCCTTCTCCATTTTTCGATGGCTTGGTGGTTTCCACAATAGAGGATGTCCGGAATAGTTTGCCCATCGTATTCGTAGGGTTCCGTGAATTGCGGGTATTCCAGCAGATCGTTATTGAAGGATTCGTCGGTCAGCGAATCTTTGCTGATCGCACCATCGAGCAAACGGATCACGGAATCGGCGATGGCCATGGCCGGGATTTCGCCTCCTGTCAAAACATAATCCCCGATGGAGACAAGCTCATCGACATAGGAGTTCACCCTTTCGTCGATGCCTTCATAATGGCCGCAAATGATGACTAAATCCTCTAATTGAGCGAACCTTTGCGCTGTTTTTTGATTATAGGTTCCGCCTCTAGGAGACATCAAAATCACGTGGGATGACGGGGTTTTGTTCGCATTTAAGGCGTCTACGATCGGTTGGCACTTTTCAATGAGACCCGCTCCGCCGCCCACCGGAGGGGTGTCCGTCCTTCCGTATTTGTCTTTCGTATAGTCGCGGATATTGACGACTTTCAAAGTCGCGACCCCCTTCCCCAAGGCCCGCTTCATGATTGAGTTCGTGGCAAAGCCCTCGAACATCTCCGGGAACAGAGTCAAAATCGTGATGTTCATAGAAGACCCTCAATGGGTTCGATGACGATTCTCTTGTTTGCGGTGTCCACGGTTTTGACAAACTGATCGACGAAGGGGACAAAGAAATCCTTTTGCTCTTCCCTCTTCACGCGGAGGGTCCAGGTTGGGGAATAAGAGAAGACGTCCTTTACTTCGCCAAGTTTCTTGCCTTCTTGATCGAAGACTTCACACCCCAGGAGGTCGGCGATCCTGTAATGGTCTTCCGGGATGGGGGCTTCATCCTTGTTGATGTCGATGTCCCATTTCAAATAGGATTCTGCCTGCTCGATGGAGGTGATTTCCTCGAAGCCCAAGATAAAGACGTTGGCCTGTTGCCGGCAATAAGATAAGGTAACGTCTAAGCGTTCTCCTGTTTTTTCGTTATGGAGAGTCAGTTTCCTTCTAAGTTGGAAACGTTCTTCCGGAAAGGAAGTCAGGCTGTAGCAGCGAAATAGGCCTTTGAGGCCATGGGTTCCTAAGATTTTTGCGATAGTTACGTATTCCATTTTAGAAAGAAACGGCGGGAATTACTTCCCGTCGTCCTCTAGGTTGTCTTTTTTCTCTTCATTGAAGCTTTCAAACTTCAAATGAATGCGGGTGTTGGTGTCATCGGCCTTAGAGGCGATGCCAATCACTTCGCGAAGGGCATTGGCGACGACTCCGCGCTTGCCGATGAGGCGGGCGGTGTCATCGTCTTCCGCGACGATCAAGACGGTAACGTTGCGGTCGTTTCCACCGGGAAGCTCACGGATCATGACGGATTCGGGCTTCTCGATGAGGGGATCGATGATGGGGTGGAGCAGAGCTGCGTAATCCCTATCCATTCCTTATTTGCCTTCTTTCTTGACTTTGCTTTCGGCAAACTTGGTCATGATGCCTTTGCGGCTGAGCATGGCGCGAACGGAATCCGAGGGGATGGCGCCGTTCTTGAGCCATTTCATGGCAAGTTCTTCGTTGATGTCGGCGCTCTCAACTCCGTTAACGGGATCGTAGGTGCCGATTTGCTCGATGTAACGTCCATCGCGGGCGAAACGGGAGTCGGCGGCAACGATGCGGTAGAAGGGGTCTTTGTGACGGCCGATGCGGGTCAACCTAAGTTTAACAGACATGGTGTAATTCTCCTTTGCGGGCATTACTTTAGTAAATGGCAGAAGCTCTGTCAAGCAAAAATGCTTAACAGCCTATATTTTGATTTTCGGGGCTCCGGAATCCGATGGATTGACCAATCGGTTCTCCTTGCCACGCCTAAGGCGGAAGAGTATATTTCTCATTGCGTCGAAAGACGATACGCAGGCTCCGCTGTCCTCGTCACGGATTATGAACCTGAAGAGAAACCTAAAAGCTGAAAAGGAGGAAGCTATCATGAACAACCAACTCGTGAAAGAAATTACCGCCCGTCAGCTGCGCCATGACATTCCCGAATTCAACTCCGGCGACACCGTCCGCGTGTTTGTCCGTATTGTTGAAGGCAAAAAGGAACGTCTTCAGATCTTCGAAGGTGTTGTGATGCAACGCCGCGGTGGTGGAATCGCTGAGACCTTCACCGTTCGCAAGATCTCGTCTGGTATCGGTGTGGAACGCACTTGGGCCGTCAACGCCCCCTCGATCGCCAAGATCGAAGTGGTCCGCAAAGGCAAAGTCCGCCGCAACAAGATCACCTACATGCGCAAGCTCTCTGGCAAGGCCGCTCGTATCAAAGAGGCCGAGTAAGCCGCGCGAAAAGCAATCATTCAGTGACGAGGCCCCCTATTGGGGGCCTTTTTTTACCATCATTCTGTCTTTATAATCACTTCATATATGCCTGATGACTACCTAGAAACAAAAGGGGAGCTGAACGGAGATCTCAATCCGAAAAAGCCAAAGAAGAAGACCCGCTGGTGGCAAGTCCTTTTGAATGTGGCCTTGATCGTGGTCCTGGTTGGGGTCGTCGCCATTTCGGTGAATGTAGTCTACTTAAGCGTCAATTACGGGGGCGCATTCTTCGTGGATGGCGCCTCCATGTATCCCACCCTCAATAAAGATGGCCTCATCCGGAATTCGGACGGTTCCTACCGTCCCATAACCTGGAAGGACGCCGTCCAGCATGAGGGCGACTACGTGGATTACGGATGGGCCCGCATGGGGGATAGGGGCATTTCCGATCTTCATCGTTTCGATGTCGTGATCACTTATTACCGGAATGATTACATCAGCAAAAGCGGCGAAGACCACACGCTAAAATCAGGTGCCTCTTTGAAAATCAAAAGAATCTTAGCTTTGCCGGGAGAAACCTTGCAAATCCTCCCCGTTTATGATGAAAACGGCAATTTAACAACCCCCTGGGGAAACATGGTGATCACTATGGTGGATGGGCGGGTTAAAACCTATGCCTCTTACTATCAATTCTCCGATTTCGAGAACGTAGAGGGTGAAACCTACCGGAGCAAGGTGACCGCAGCCAATCAAACAGTTGGGCCCATTACCTTGAAAGACGATGAGTATTTCGTCGCGGGTGACAATCGCGCCGCCCATTTTTCCAGCGATTCCAGAGGGTCGGACGTTGGCCCCGTTCCGTCTTATTGCCTTCAAGGGAAGGCTTATCTGATCACCGGCTTAAGGAGACTCTCCCAAGATGCGAATGGCGCTTATAGCCCCGTTTTCGCTTTGGATAGGGTTCGCCCTTTCTGGAATTATTCGCATTTGGACCCGCAGCCCTTCGAAAGTACCTTAATCGGCGTGGAGGATGCACATGCCTAAAGAAAAAGAAGTCCATTTCTTTCCCGGTCACATGGCCAGGGCGTTGCGCGAGATGGACGGCTATTTGAAAGTCATCGATTTGGTGGTGGAGGTTTTGGATAGCCGTGCCCCCTTATCGAGCGAGAACCCCCTTTTGCGGGGAAAGCTTTCCAATAAAGCCACCATCCACCTTCTTTCCAAATCCGATTTCTCGGATCCTGACGTTACGGAGTCTTGGCTTGAGTTCTACCGCCGGAAAGGCGAAAGGGCCATCGCCGGGAATCTGAAAAAAGCCAACTTCCTCTCCCTTTTGAAAACTTCCTCCAATGACATGCTTTCAAAGAAACGCGAAAAGGAAAAGAAGTTCGGGATGAAGCCTCAGCCCATCCGCGTGATGGTAGTGGGCATCCCAAACGTAGGCAAATCCACCTTGATCAATAACCTGCGCGGCAAGAAAGTCGCGGTGGTCGGCAATAAAGCCGGAGTCACCCGCTCGGAGCAGTGGATTAAGCTTTCTGAGGATTTCATCTTGCTAGACACTCCAGGGGTCCTCCCCATGAACTATCCAGATAAAAGCCAAGCGATCCGTTTGGCGTTATTGGGCTCTATGCGTGAAGAGGTCTTGCCTACGCATGATTTGGCGTGCGTTTTGCTGGATTATTTGGGCCAAAACTATCCCGATTCCTTGGTGGACCGATTCTCTATTTCCAACATCCAAAGCGCCGAAAAAGATCAGGTTTTGCGGTCAATTGCCTTAAAACGCGGACTTTTGGAAAAAGGAGAGCCTTCTTTGGAAAAGGCTTCCTATTTGCTGATCAAAGAATTCAAAGACGGGATTCTCGGGAGGATCTCTTTGGAGAGGCCGGCATAAGAATGCTGAAAAAGGAAAAAGAATTCTACACGGAGGAAGTCCGTTTCATTGTCGGGACGGACGAGGCGGGGAGAGGCCCTTTGGCAGGTCCGGTCTGCGCGGCCGCCGTTTTGTTCCCGCCAGAATTCTCCTGGGAGGAGATCAATGACTCAAAACAGCTAACCATGAGGAAGCGCGAGAGCCTCTATCGAATGATCGAGGAGAACGCTTTGGGGTTCGGTATCGCCATGGTCTCAGCCCCGGATATCGATCGGCTGAATATCTACGAAGCCACCAAAGTCGCCATGAAGCATGCGATTTCCGAGATTCACCATCCTTATCAGCTTATTCTTTCCGACGCCATGCCCTTATCTGATTTGCCCGCGCCCGTAGTTCCAATCATAAAAGGCGATGCCCAATGCCTGAATATCGCCGCCGCTTCGATCCTGGCCAAGGTGACTCGTGACCGGTATATGGTTCAGCTGGAAAATCTCTATCCCATGTTCTCCTTTTCGAAGCACAAGGGTTATGGAACCAAAGCCCATTTGGAAGAACTCGCCAAAAACGGGCCCATCGAGGGGATCCACCGCAAAAGTTTTGCTCCGGTCGCCCACTACAAAGACATTCAGCTGAAGCTTTTCTGATTTCTCGTCGAAAGCAAGGATTCCCCTTTAGAAGAAGGAGGGGGTATCACCATGACAGCTCGAGAACTTCTTCTTTACATCAGCCATCGGCACGGAGGGGAATGGACCGCGATGATGCGGGCCATCAAAGCCAAAGAAACCGTCAGTTCACAAGAAGTGACGGACTTCGCGTCCACGCACAAACGCAACTACATCACGCTTTTGGATCCGGAATACCCGGAGTCTTTGAAGGAAATCGTCCAGCCTCCTTTGGTTCTCTATTACAAAGGGAATTTGGATTTGATCCGCGACATGAACCGTTCCGTCACCCTCGTGGGGTCAAGGGACTGCACTTCCTATGGGCTAGCAAGGAGCCGCGAAATCGCGGAAGGGTTGGCTCAAAAAGGCGTCACCGTCGTCTCGGGGCTTGCCAAAGGAATTGACGCCGCCGCGATCAAAGGGGCAGTTGACCGCGGAAAGGCGGTCGGGGTCCTCGGCAACGGATTAGATTATTACTATCCCGCGGAGAACCGGCTTCTTCAGGAGGAAGTCGCGGAGAAGGGGCTTTTGCTCAGCGAATATCCGGACGGCGTCAAACCGGAGAAACGCCATTTTCCGGATCGAAACCGAATCTTGGCTGGGCTAAGCTGTTTGACTTTGCTTGGCGGGTCCAAAAGCCATAGCGGCACTTTGATCACGGCTGGGTTCGCTCTCGACTTCGGAAGGGATGTCGCCTGTTTGCCTTATCGGGCGGACGAGGACAGCGGCAATAATCTGCTCATCCAAACCGGGGCATGCTTAGTTCAAAACACGGAAGATGTTCTCGACCTGATGCCCGCTTTCAAACAAAAGAAAAAATAATCGTAAGGCCCTTATAAATAATTACTTTATTTATATAGGTATTTATGCATCATCCGAACCTTTGACAAGCGAAAAAAAGCGCCTATATTTTCCCCGATTATGAAACTAGTCATCGTTGAATCCCCCAAGAAATCCGTAACCATCGGCGAGGTCCTCGGGCCCGACTACAAGGTCGTCGGCTGCGAAGGGCACATCCGCGATCTTTCCACCCACGGGAAAGGCGGGCTTGGCATCGAAATCGAAAATGGCTTCAAGCCCAGTTGGGAAATACCCGCGAAGAAGAAAGCCATCGTGTCGAAATTGGTAGCAGAGGCCAAAAAAGCGGACGAAGTCATCCTTGCGACCGACCCCGACCGCGAAGGGGAAGCCATTTCCTGGCACCTTGCCAGCGTTTTGAAACTGCCTATTTCGACCACGAAGAGGGTCCGCTTCCACGAAATCACCAAAGACGTCATCCCGGAGGCCTTTGCAAGTCCCAGCACGATTGACATGAATTTGGTCGAGGCTCAGGAAACCCGCCGTTTGGAAGACCGCATCATCGGTTTCCAAGTCAGCTCCTTGCTGCAGAGGAAAATCGGCCTGCAAAGCGCCGGACGCGTCCAAAGCGCCACCCTCCGCATGATCGTCGACCGTCAAGCCGAAATCGAAGCCTTCGTCCCCGAGGAATATTGGGTCATCGATGTCCAAATCGATATCGGCGGAGCTTCCTACAAGGCCACGTTGACGGAGATCGATGGCGAAAAAGCGAAGATCGCCTCCAAAGAGGAGGCTGAGGCCATTTTGGCTAGGATCCCCAAGGAACTCTTGGTCGCCTCGGTCAAGAAAGAGGCGAAAAAGATCAATCCGCCTTTGCCGTTCACCACTTCTTCGATGCAACAGGCAGCCTTCAACAAGTACCGTTTTTCGAACTCCAAAACCCAGTCCGTCGCCCAAAAACTCTATGAGGGGGAGGAAATCAATGGCGAGCACGTCGGTTTGATCACCTACATGCGTACCGATTCCTCTCGTATCTCGCCGGCTTTCTATAACCGCCACGCAGTCCCCTTCATCGAGGAAACCTGGGGCAAGGAATACGTCGGTTCGCTCCGCCAACCCAAAAACAAGGCCGGCGTTCAGGACGCCCACGAAGCCATCCGTCCGACCGGAACCCATAGGACCCCGGAGGCCATGGGCAAGTTCCTGTCTTCAGACGAAGCTAAACTCTACCGCCTGATCTATTGCCGCGCCTTGGCCTCTTTGATGGCCCCGAAGCGGATCGAGACCACCTCGGTCGCCCTGCAGGGGAATGGATTGACCTTCTCACTCTCTGGGACCAAGACCCTTTTCAAAGGTTACGAGGCCGTCTATCAAGAATTCGACGACGAAGAAATTTCCTCTCTTCCGGATATCCAAGAAGGTGCTTGCTTCGCCGTGTCCGGAGTGAACCCTCAGCAAAAGTTCACTAAGCCCGAGCCCCCCTACAATGAAGCCTCCATCGTCAAAGAGATGTTCGATAGGGGCATTGGGCGTCCGTCCACCTACGCGACCACGATCGAAACGATCATCAAAAGGAAATACGTCACGGCGACCCGCGGGGTATTGACCCCGACGGAAGAGGGCAAGAAAGCCGTCTCCACCCTCCAACAGTATTTCCCCGACATCGTCTCCATCGATTACACCGCGAGCATGGAAAGCGAACTCGATGAGGTCGAAAAAGGCCAGAAGACCTTCCTCCAGGCCATGAACGATTTCTACGTGCCCTTCGAGAAGAACTTCCAAGACGCCAAAGCGAAGATGCAGAAAGAGCCGGATGAACCAACGGGCGAGCTTTGCCCCGAATGCGGCCATCCGTTGGTGGTGAAACACTCCCGCAAGGGTTCTACTTTCATCGGTTGCTCCAATTACCCCGCTTGCCACTACATCAAGCGCGAAGAGAAAGAGCCGGACGTCCCCGTGGGCGAGAACTGCCCCGAATGTGGGAAGCCCCTAGTCTATAAAACCAACAAAAAAGGCGAGAAGTTCATCGGTTGCTCTGGTTTCCCTTCTTGCCGTTACACTCGTTCCGTGGATGGGAAAGTGACCGTCAAGAAAGTCTACACCGAAGCCGATTACGTCAAACCCTGTCCCAAGTGCAAGACCGGGCATTTAGTGATCAAGCAAGGCAAAAAGAAGCCGTTCTTGGCTTGCACCAACTTCCCGAAGTGCCATTACCACGAATGGATTGACGAGAAAAAGGAAAAATGAGTTCCCGGAAAGTCAGCGTCATCGGAGGGGGCCTCGCTGGAAGTGAGGCCGCCTTTTACTTGCTCAAAAAGGGATATGAGGTCGTCCTCTACGAACGTCGCCCCCTCGTGGACGATCAGGCCCACGAGACCGATCTCTTCGGGGAACTCGTTTGCTCCAACTCTTTGAAGTCCTCCCGCTTGGATAATGCCTGCGGCCTTCTGAAGGAAGAAATGCGGAAAATGGGCTCTTTGCTCATGGAATGCGCGGAGGAATGCTCCGTTCCCGCGGGTAACGCCTTAAGCGTGGACCGGGTTCTCTTCGCTCAAAAAATCACTAACGCCCTTCTTACTTTCCCCAATCTCACCGTAAAACGCGAAGAGGTTTCGGAAATCCCAGAAGGCGACGTCATCCTCGCGACCGGCCCTTTGACGAATGGTCCCCTATTGGAACAACTGGCATCTTTGGCGGGGCAAAAGAACCTTTCCTTCTTTGACGCCAGCGCCCCGATCGTCAAGAAAGACAGCATCGATTTTTCGAAAGCCTATTTCAAGTCGCGCTATGAGCAGGACGATTCCTCTTACCTCAATTGCGCCTTCAGCAAAGACGAATATAAGGCGTTCGTCTATGAATTGGTCCATGCGGAGAAAGCCCTGCTTCATGAATTCGACACCCATTATTTCGAAGGCTGTTTGCCGATTGAGGTCATCGCCTCCAGAGGAGAGGAAACTCTTCGCCATGGGCCTTTGAAACCCTTCGGGCTTTGGGATGAGAATCATCCCCATCCCTACGCCGTTTGCCAACTGAGGCAAGACACTAAGCTAGGCGATTGCTATAACCTCGTGGGATTCCAGACGAATCTTACGTATCCGGAGCAAAGAAGGGTCTTTTCCATGATCCCGGGTTTGGAGCACGCCGAATTCATCCGCTACGGGTTGATGCATCGAAACTCTTATCTGAACGCCCCGCTTTGCCTGAATCCGGATCTGTCTTTGAAGTCCAAGCCATCTTGCTATATCGCTGGCCAGCTTTCGGGCGTGGAAGGTTACGTCGAAAGCGCCGTGACCGGCATCATCGCTGCTGCGAACATGGCTAGAAAACTAGAAGGAAAAGAATACCTTCCGGTCCCAGAAAACTGCGTCACCGGCGCTTTGCTTTCCTATCTCCAAGGGGCCTCGGGCAAGTATTTCGCCCCGATGAACGCGAATTGGGCTTTGTTGCCCCATTCCGACAAGCACAATCGGGAACCCTCCATACAGAATGCCCTTTTCGCGATAGAATTCTATTGGAACAAAGCCAATGAATAAGCCCGAAAAGGAATATCTCGATTTCTTGAAGTATCAGCGGAATTACACGCCCAGGACTTTGGAGAATTATCAAAGGGACATCGATAAGTTCCAAGCCTTCCTCGACCGCGAGGATATCCTTTTCGACGCGGTGAAGCCCTTGGACATCGATAATTTCCTTGCGGATGAGATCTTGAAGAACGGGATTTCGCACCGTTCTTGCCAGCGGAGGCTTTCAGCCCTGCGCGGCTATTACGCATTTTTGAAAAAACGAGGATACGTCGAGACGAATCCTTTCGCCGGAGTTTCCTCCCCAAAAGCCGAAATCAAATACCCGGCCGTGCTCTATTTGCAGCAGGTGGAACGACTCTTCTCCGCGAACGCGAAGCGGGAAGATCCTCTCTGGGTTCGCGACCAGGCGATTTTGGAGCTCCTTTATTCCTCGGGATTGCGCGCCTCGGAACTCGTCGGGCTAGGGCATCGCCAAATCGATTTCCGCGTCCGTTCCATCCGGGTGAAAGGCAAAGGAAACAAAACCCGTTTGGTACCATTTTCCAAATCGGCCGAAGAGGCCATGAAACGTTACTACGGCGAGCTGCGTCCCTTGCTGCTAGCGAAAAACAAAGACGCTTTAAAATCCGACAAGTTTTTCCTCAACGATCACGGCCGGGGTTTGACGGTCCGGGGGCTTGAATACATCTTGCGCGCCGTGGAAGAGAAAACCGGGATCTATTTGGGCCTGCATCCCCATGAATTCCGTCATACCTTTGCCACCCATTTGCTGGAAAACGGGGCGGATTTGCGCTTGATTCAAGAACTTTTGGGCCATGAGACGATCGATACGACTCAGGTTTATACCCATGTCAGCAAGGAAAAGATGAAAGCCCAATACGATTCCTTCTTCCCATCAAGGGAAGGGAAACTGCCCGGAGACAAATAAGAGGTTTGACTCGTACGTAGCAATTCGGTCTTTTTATCGGCGAAGCGAAAGAGTATACTCTTCGAGGCTTTCTCCCAAAGGGAGGAAGTTAATACGCACCCCGTGGATTCAGCGCCGTGTTCCTATCGGGCCGAAGCAGGCTTAAAAAGCGATCAGGTGGTCAGCTGTTCGAAGCGAGGGAGGCATAAACAAATGGAGGTCACCAAAATGAGTGACGAAACGAAAGTCGAGGCCGTCGAAGAAGCGGCCCCCGCAGCGGAAGCTGCACCGGTCGAACCGACCATGGCGGACATCGTCCGCGATCCGAACGCCCCCATCCTCACGATGAAGAAGGCGCTCGAAGCCGGCGCCCACTTCGGCCATCAGACCCGTCGTTGGAACCCCAAGATGAGCAAATTCATCTATGGCGCTCGCAACGGCATCTACATCATCGATCTTGCCAAGACTGTTTCCCGCAGCGTCGCTGCCTACAACTCTCTTAAATCCATCGTCGAAGCCGGTGGCCGCGTTCTCTTCGTCGGCACCAAGACCCAGGCTCAGCAAATCGTCATCGACGAAGCTGTCCGTTCCGGCTCCTTCTACATCACCAATCGCTGGCTCGGCGGAACCCTCACCAACTTCCGCACCATCCAGGGCCGCACCAAGAGGCTCCGCGAATTGGAAGCCGCTTCCGAAGATGGCTCTTGGGACAAGCTTCCCAAGAAGGAAGTTGCCCTTCTCAGGAAGGAGCTCGCCAAGCTTCAGAAGAACCTCGAAGGCGTCAAAGAAATGCGCCGTCTCCCCAACGCGATCGTCCTCGTTGACCCGACCGTTGAGCACAACGCCGTTCTTGAAGCCCGCAAACTCAACATCCCCGTGTTCGCCATCTGCGACACTTCCGATGATCCCGATGCGGTCGACTTCCCCATCCCGTCCAACAACGATGCGACCTCTGCCATCAAACTCTTGATCGGCGTTCTCGCTGATGCCGTCGTCGAGGCCCGCGGCGGCTTGACCGAAGTCGCTTACGTCAAAGACGAAGGCGAAGAAGCGACCATGGCCGATGCCATTAAAGTCGCCGATATCGCCGCTGAACAGCATCGCGCCGCCGTCCGCGCCGCCCGCAAGGCCCGCGAAGAGCGCTATGCCAAGATCCAGGCTGAGCGTGCCGCTCGCTTCGCCGCCCGCAAGGCCGAAGCCGCCAAGGCCGCCGCTCCCGCCGCTGTGGAGGAAAAGAAATAATGGCTGTCACCATCCAATCGATCAAAGCTCTTCAAGAGCGTACCGGCGCTGGCATCATGGACTGCAAGAAGGCCCTGATCGAAGCCAACGGCGATGAGGAAAAAGCCATCGACATCCTTCGCGAGAAGGGTATCGCCAAAGCCGCCGCCAAAGCCGGCAGGACCGCCGCGGAGGGCGTTGCCTCCATCGGCCTGTCCGCTGACAAGAAGACTGCGGTCATCGTTGAGATCAACTGCGAGACGGACTTTGTCTCTGGCTCCCCGAAATTCCATGAGATCGTCGATTCGATCGTGAACCGCTGCCTTGAGAAGCAGCCCGCCACCCTCGAAGAAGCCGTGAAGGCCACTGAAGACATCTTCACCGATGCCGTTGTCGCCATGCGTGAGAACTTCGTCTTCCGCCGCTACCTGATCCTCAAGGCAGAAGGCGAGGAATCCTTCGGCAAATACATTCACGCCGGCGGAAAGATCGCCTGCCTCGTAGAACTCAACAAGGACATGGGCGAGGAGATCAGCAAAGGCCTCGCCATGACCGTTGCTTCCTCCGCTCCGGAATTCCTCACCATCGAGGACGTCCCCGCCGATGCGAAGGAGAGGGAACTCGCCATCGCTCAGAAGGAAGTCGCGGAAGATCCCAAACTCGCTTCGAAACCCGATCAGGTCAAAGCCACCATCGCCGAGCGTAAGGTCGCTTCCCGCCTTGGCGATGCCTGCCTTGGCAGCAAAGCCTATGCTCTCGATATGAGCGGCAAGCTCAGCGTCGATCAGCTTTGCAAAGAAAAAGGCTTCCAGGTTCTTCGCTTCGTCCGTTACGAAGTCGGCCAACTCTCTAAGTAAGCTCTTCAAGAACTTCGCCCCCTGAAAAGGGGGCTTTTCTTTGTTTTGGTGCTTTTTGCACGGCTTATTCCGTTATAATAGGCAGGCTATGAACCCAATTTACAAACGCATCATCATCAAGCTGTCCGGCGAGGCGCTCGCCGACAGCAAGGACGGTTCTATTTTTGACCGGGAGAAACTCGAACGGATCGCAAACGTCGTCAAGGAGATCCACGAGGCCGGCGTGGAAATCGGCATCGTCGTCGGAGCCGGAAACATCTGGCGTGGGCGGATGGCCGACAAAATCGGCATTGAGCAAGCCCAAGCGGACTACATGGGGATGCTCGGCACCATCATGAACGGGATGGCGATTCAAAACGCCTTGGAACTGAAAGGGCTCTCCACCCGCGTGATGTCTGCGATCAACGTCCCCCAATGCTGCGAGCCTTATATCCGCCGGAAGGCGATGTCCCATCTTAGCGAAGGCAGGATCGTCATCTTCGCCGGCGGAACCGGGAATCCATATTTCACCACGGACTCCTGTGCCACCCTCCGTGCCTTGGAAGTCAAAGCCGATGCCATTCTTATGGCAAAAAACGGTGTGGACGGGGTTTTCGATTCCGATCCAAGGAAGAATCCAAATGCTAAGCTGCTTGCGGATTTGACCTATCACGAAGTGGTGGAACGAAAACTCGCCGTCATGGATTTGACCGCCGTGGCGATGCTCGAAGGGAAAGACGTCGTCGTTCGCGTCTTCAACATGGACCATCCTTCTTCTTTCCTCCAGGTTCTTTCCGGAGAAACGATTGGGACGGTTCTTCACAAAGACAGGTAAAAAACATAAATTTATAAAGGAGAAGATCTATGGACCCTTATGTTTCTGAAGTCTGCGACAAAGTCGCAAAAAGCCTCGAGAGCTTCCGTGTGAACTTGACGAAGCTCCGCTCTGGAAGGGCTAATCCGGCCATGCTCAATGGTGTTCAATGCGATTACTACGGAGAGAAGATGGACATCTCTTCCCTCTCCTCCATTTCCATGCCGGAGCCTCGGCAGCTTCTTATCAAGCCTTATTCCCGCGAAGATTTGAAAGCCATCGCCGCCGGGATCGCTGCGGCTAACCTCGGGGTGAACCCTCAAGTCGAAGCCGACGCCATCCGCATCATCGTTCCTCCGATGACCGAGGAAATTCGCAAGGACACCGCCAAGAGGGCCAAAGCCCTTGGCGATGAGGCGAAAGTCGCCATCCGCAACGTTCGCCGCGACACCCTTTCGCTGCTGAAAGAGGATGACACCTATTCCGACGACCTCAAGGACAGGGTCGAAGAAGACATCCAAAAGGAAATCGATAAGGCCAATAAAGAAGTGGATTCCATTGTCACCGAAAAGACGAAGGAAATCATGACCATCTGATTGGAAAAATTCTTAAGCGGGGAAGCATTCCCCGCTTTTTCAACGCCTTTTTGCGGAGTTTTTTGATTTTTGTTCAGCTTTTTTGTGGCTTAAAAGCGGGACAAAAGCCAGAAAGCGCGATTTTGTCCTGGGC
>SFUB01000080.1 GCA_004561785.1 bacterium
GGACTTCAATGCCTTCCAAAGCGCCCTCTCCGATTACGACGAAGCCTTCGAATCCAGAAGGGAAGCCCTCAACGAGGCATTGGGCCTCCGCTGGGGAGAACTCAACCAAGCCAAACAAAAGCAGCAGGGGATCCAAGTCAAACTCGACGCCCTCCGCCGCGGCTTGCCCCAATACGATTACAATGCCACGACCTTGATGAAGCTCATCCATCAAGGCTTTCTTGCCGAAGAGGGGCACGACATCGAAGTCCATCCTTTCTGCGAGCTCATCGACATTGCCCCCGGGGAAGAAAGCTGGAGGAACGCCGTGGAAGGCTACCTCAACACTCGGCGTTTCGACTTGTTCGTCAAAGAAGAGAATTACGACCGCGCCCTTTCAATCTACGAAAGGAACAAACTCCCTTATCACATCCACTCTGTGGGTTTGGTCAACGTCGCCAAATTGGACGATCGCTCCCCGAAGCCCAATTCCTTGGCCACGAAAGTGGTGACCTCCGATCCTGACGCCCAACGTTACGTGAACTACGTTTTGGGCGACATCATCTGCGTCGACTCCGAACAAGAGCTCAAATATTACGACGCCTCCATCACGAGGACCGTCATGGTCTACCGGAACCGCGCCTCCCGCGCCACCCGTCCGGAGGTTTACGCGACCCCTTATATCGGCAAAGGCGCCTATTCCGCTCAGCTCTCCTCGCTTTCGAACGAACTCAAAGAAATCTCCGCAGAAGTCGAGGAACTTTCCGGGAATCTCGCTGAAGTGCGTTCGAAATTGAACAAGGCTTCCGATTCCAAGAGGAAGCAATTGCTGGATTCGCCGAACTATTGGAGGCAGTACGCGGATTGCCTGAGAAGGTCCGATGAGCTGTCCGCTGAACGCGCGAAACTCGAAGAGGCCTCGAAAGACGAAGGACATGATTCCGATGAGGATCTGACCCGCCAAAAAGACGAGTTGGAAACCAAACGCAACGAATCCTTGGTCCGTCAGACTCGTTTAGAGAGCGACAACGAACTTGCCGAGAGGCAGATTCGCGACCTTGAGGAAATGCTTCGCGTTTCTTCCGAGGAACTCACCGCCAAAACCAGCGACCCGAAGGTCGCGGAGCAACTTGAGGAATTCGCCAAGAAGAATGCCTCTTTGTCCCCAATGGAGATCAATCGGCAGGTCAACTCCTTGATTCCCCAGATCAGCTCTTTGGAACGGGCCATCATCTCGGCCATGGCGGTCTACATCAATGAATTCCGCTTCGACTCGGCCCCTTCGATGGAAAACATTGGCGACTTCCTTTCGGAACACAGCAAAGTCGTCGGACGTGAGCTTGGCCAATTCAAGAAAGACCTTGAGAAGGCTCAGGCCGATTGCGCAGCGGCCTTCAAGGAGAACTACATCGCCCAAATCCGCAAACACATCCTCGATGAGAAAGCCAACATCCGGAAGCTCAACCATGTTTTGGCCGACAAGCCTTTCGGAAACGATGGCGAGGTCTACCAATTCGTCATCACCCGCAGCAAAGACCCGTCCTTCGGCCCTTATTACGATATCTTCACCTCGAAAGAGGAAATCTCCTCGAAAGACCTCTTCATGGATTCTCTCGACTCCAATGATTCGGCTTTGATGAAGGATCTCTTCAACCGTCTCACCGCCACTACGGGGGATGAGAAGCAAGAGAAGCTCCTCCGCCTTTACACCGATTACCGGATGTTCATGAATTACGACATCCAGATCACCAACCGCGAAGGCGAGGTCTCCTTCTTCTCCAAAATCAGCCGGGGAAAATCCGGAGGCGAGACCCAGACCCCGTTCTACGTCATCATCGCCGCCTCCTTCGATCAGATCGTCCACGAAGGGAGCTTCGACAAAGAAGCGGGCTGCATCGTCATCCTCGACGAGGCGTTCAACAAGATGGACGCGTCCCGTATCTCAGCGACGATGTCTTACTTCAACGATCTGTCGATCCAGCTCATCATCGGCATGCCGAGCAACAACGCCAGGATTCTAATGCCTTACGTCGATACGACGATCGGCATCGTGAAAAGCCGCGACCGAAGCTACATCCGAACCGATACTAGAAAAGAATGAAAGAAAAAGGAGGGTTACCTCCTTTTTTCGTCGTTTTTGCGGCGTTTATTTCTCTTCTGTTAGTTTTTGGGCGGCTTTTGCATAACGGATCAGAACATAGCAAATCGTCCATAGCATGAAGAACGCCCCGATGGCATAAAGCAAGGTTATCCACCAAGAGTTGATGTGGAAATCCAGAAAAGGATAAGGGGGGTTGATCACCTTTGCGGCGCTCAAGGGGATGATGACCGAAGCGTAGGTGACCACGGGGATGAAACCGAAGCATCCATCGGTGTAACGGTAGTCGGATTTGCCCAAAAAGAAGTAATGGTTCGCGAAAGCAAGCAACGGACAAAGCAGATGCAGGAACGGGAAACTTCCTCGATAGAAGACCCCTGGGCCTTGAAACCAGACTAAATAGAGGCAGACGATCAAGAAGATGACGGCCTCATTCACCGTCCCCACGTAATGGAGGACGAAAGCCCAACGGGGAATCTCTCTTTTCTTGTAGCAAGCGATCTCCACGACGAGAAGAATCAGGGCGACCAAGGCGTAAAGGGCGTTCCCGAGGAACGTATAGAAGAGATAGGGCTCGCCCCCGGAGAGGAAAGCGAGGGTCAATCCAAGCCCTTCTCCAAGCAGGGAGGTGAGAAGCAGAGCGATGGATAGGTTCTTTTTGGTTTGAAGTCTCATGGTGGGTTCATTATATTCCATCCTTCTGCCTTCGTCTTGCCGGCGTTGGCATATAATTTGCCCGTGAAAATCGCTTTGCTCAGTTGCCCGAATCTCCTTCATGACCGCGAAGCGGCCTTGCTGACGGTTCTCCGTTATCTGCCTTTGGCCTATAAGGCTGGTTGCTGTTGCCTTTTCCTGCCGAAGGACTTTATGGGCAAGGACGAGGGGGAAGAAGACAAAAGCCTGCCTTTGCTAGAAAAAAGAGCCTCCTTCTATGGCCTTACGTTGGGCTTTGGCTACCGGAAAGAAGGAACGGATGGCTACCTGGTTTTTTCTCCGAAGCCGCGCTTCATCCCCTTTGAAAAAGGCGCTTCCTTCCAAGAAAACGGCAGGGATTGGAGAATCCTCTTGGAGGAAAGCGAAGATCCCGGAACGTCGTTTTCCTTGCTTTTCCTTTCGGCGAAAAGCCTTAAGTCCCTGAAACACAAGCCGTTTGCCCAAAAAGATTGTTTCTGTTTTGCTGACTTGGGTGGCTCTGTCTCCTGCGGCGTTTATCGGGCGGGAAAGCTTCTTTGCTCTCTTCCCGAAGGGCAAGAGGCCCTGCTTGTGAAGGAAGTCCTGCCATGAAGGGCCAAAGCAAGAAAGAAAGGAAAACTCTTCGGGAGAGGGCTACGGAAGATCCCGTCGTCCTTTTGCTTCGTTACGCTTCCGATATTTTGAGTTCCCCTCTTTTCCTTCGGGAGAAGAGTTTTCTTCAGCATGGGGCCTATACCGTCTATGACCATTCCATCGCCGTCGCCTTGCTTTGCCTTCGTTTTGCTAGAAGAAGCGGCTGGAGACTTGATTTAGAAAGCCTTGCAAGAGCCGCTTTGCTCCACGATTATTTCCTTTACGATTGGCACATCAAGCCCCATCCCAAACACCACGCGAACCTCCATCCGGAATACGCCTCGGAGAATGCGACAAGGGATTTTGGACTGAATGAGCTCGAAAAAGAGGCCATCCGTTGCCATATGTGGCCTTTCCATTTCTTCAGTTTCCCATCTTCCAAAGAAGCTTGGATCCTCAACATCTGCGATACCCGCAGCGCCCTTAAAGAGACTTTGGGGCGGAACTGGCTCAAAAAGGAATTGGCGATTTTGGAAAAGCGGTTGGTCCTGCTCCCTCAATAATATCTTCCGCGGTTTGGACGCTTCTTCACCAAGACTTTCTCCATTTTGACGTGGGGGACGCCTTCGTCCATGATGACTTCTCCATAGGGATCGGGGCGGAATCCGATTTTCCGGTAGAACGCCTGCTTGTCCGCTTGGGCGAGCAAAACGGCTTTCCTAGCTCCGAGGCTAATGATTTTGTTGCAGAGGAATTTCACGACGTAGGTGCCTACGCTTTGCCCGCGGAAACTCTTCAAGACCGCGACCCTTCCGATCTGATAGGTTTCGGGATCGAGCTCGTGGATTCTCCCCGTCGCGATGGGATGGTTGTCTAAGTAAAGAACCAGATGCCAAGATTGCGCATCGAAATCGTCGAACTCATGCTGAAAACCCTGCTCTTTGACGAATACCTGTTCCCGGATGGCTTTGGCATCTTCGGGAAGGGAAAAGTGGAATACGGGTTTAATCATGGCCAAATGTCCTTTGCCGCCTTATTATATCGTCCATGAGCAAAAACAAAATTTTCGCGGTTTCCTTCCTGGGTTTAGCCTGCTTCTGCTTCTTCGGCTATTACCTCTTGGCGGAGATCGATTCCTC
>SFUB01000014.1 GCA_004561785.1 bacterium
TTCTCAATGGCTTCTTGGTCTTTTTCGTCTTTTCCTTTGGAGAGGATTTTTTCCAAGGCACAGAGGCTTATCGGGGCAAGGCAGAGCAAGCCGAAGAAGGGGTCGTTGAAGAAAAGAAGCGCATAAATCAAAAGGAAGGAAACCGCGTCTTCGGCCACGTTTAAGGGGGATAGCAAGGACGCTTTCTTATAGGCGTTATAGTGGCAAAGCCTCTCTTTTCGCTCCTCCCGGCCCCCATAAAGGCAGCCGGATAGATATTCCTCATCGAATCGCCTCATCGCTTTGAAGGAAAACAAGGTGCGGGAGGCTAGGCAAAGGCAATAGGCCAAGAGGAAAATGGAAAGGATTAAGAAAGATCCGCCCTGCCTCAACGTGGAAAGGGCGCATAGACCCAAAAGGCCCTCTAGAAATGGGAATATAGCCAGGAAATCGCCCCAACGCCTTTTTCTTTGATACGGCGGTGCTCCTTTCTTCTCTGGCTTTTTCGCAAAAGAAAGCTGCTTCAGGTAGAAGAGGCTCGTTTTCTCGGCCAATTCGCTTTTCTTGACCCATCTTCTCCCCTTCATGGGGTCTAGGACCAAGAAATAGGATCCCCTCGCTTTGGCCAAAACGACCATGTGAGTTTGGCTTTTTTCCTCAAGGAGGAGCAAAATCGGGAAATCCTTGTGCGATAACAAGCCGCTTGGCTCGAGGAACTTATACCCGGATAGAGTCAAACCTTGCTCGGAAGCGAAGGAGATCAGTTCCCCCAGCGAAGGGGCCTGGGAAGAGAGCAGGGGTTCCTCAATCTCCTCGGCCTCTTTCACCCCATTTAGGGAAAGAAGCATTTTCACGCAGGCGAACCCGCATCCTTTTCGCTGTGCTTGATAGATCATAGGAACCCTTCTCACCTTTATATAAGGAAGGATTCCGCGTTTCCCCCAACGAAAATAAAAAGTCCCAGTTTCCTGGGACCGTTTTGCAAGAATTAGAATTTCTTCCTGCGGGCCATCTTCGATTTCATCTTCCTGGCCAAGCCGGGTTTGAGATAAGCCTCGCGTTTCCGGGCCTCGAAGAGGATGCCGGATTTGTTCACGCCGCGCTTGAAGCGACGGAGCGCGTCATCGAGGGTCTCATTCTCACGGACGACTACTTTAACGGACATTCGGTTCTCACTTCCTTTCCGGACAAAGGAAAGACTACTCTTTCCCCGCCCAAAAGGCAAAGGATTTCAGCAGGATTTCGCTTTTTCCTCAAGAATCGCAACGCTCGCGGAGGCGCCGATGCGGTTGGCCCCGGCGGCAACGAGGGCAAGAACATCTTCGTAATGATGGATGCCACCGCTTGCTTTGACTCCAAGCTCCGGCCCTACGGTCTCCCGCATGAGTTTCACGTCTTCGACTTTGGCGCCGCCTTTGGAGAAGCCGGTGGAGGTTTTCACGAAATCGGCGCCGCCTTTCTTCGCGGCGAGGCAAGACAGGCGAATCTCCTCCGGAGTGAGGAGGCAAGTCTCCAAAATGACCTTTAAGACGCGCGGCCCGCATTCCTTTTTGAGGGCGTAGACTTCCTGGGCGATCTGCTCCCACTTCCCCTCTTTGGCCCAGCCGATGTTCTGGACCATGTCGATCTCGGTCGCCCCTTCTTCTAGGGCGAGCCTAGCTTCCGCGGCTTTGATCGCGGTCGCATTGGCCCCCAAGGGAAAGCCGATGACGGTGCAGACGTTCACGTCGCTGCCTTTGAGTTCTTCGCTGGCCAAAGGTACGAAGCACGGATTGACGCAGACGGAGGCGAAATCGAATTCCTTCGCTTCCGCGCAAAGTCTCTTGATCTGTTCCTCCGTCGCTTCGGGCTTCAGGAGGGTGTGGTCGAACAATTTGTTGAATTCCATATGATTTCCTCGTTTGCATTATCCCTTCCGCAGGGGCAAAAAGAAAGACCCAAGCGGAGGCTTGGGCCGGTTCTTCGGAGGTTATTTCTCCTCTTTCTTGACGTGAAGGACTTCTTTGCCGTCGTAATACCCGCATTCGGGGCAAACGCGGTGGGAGCGGATCATCGCGCCGCAATGGGGGCAAGCGACCAATCCGACCACTTCGAGCTTGAAGTGGGTCCTGCGCAATCTTTTGCGGGTCTTGCTGGTTCTTCTCTGAGGTACTGCCATAAATAACGATCTCCTTTCGATTTCCGGGGGTGATTATAATTAGGGCAGTTTCCTTAGACAAGGTAAAAACCGAGACGATGTCAAAATAATTCCAAATTAGTCCGCCGCCACCGAAGGTTCATATGGTATTTTTCGCACATCCCCATGCAGGGGTTTGTCGCTATGGATCGCGTAGAGCAGATAATTGGAGCTATGCCCGCGGGCGAGTTTCTTCTCTGGGGAATAGTCCTCAAAGAGAACCTCAAGGGGCTGCCCATAGAAGGATTCTTCGTATTCCTTCCTAAGCCTCTTCGAAAGGGCGAGCAGCTCTGCCACCCTTTCTTTTTTGATTTGGGGAGATAGATCGGGAAGGGTCGAGGCGTAGGTTCCTGGTCGGCTGGAGAACGGGAAGACGTGGATCTCGGCGAAACGGGCTTTCTCGCAGAAAGAAACGGTTTCCTTCCACTCCTCCTCGCTTTCCTCCGGGAAACCGGCGATCACGTCGGTCGTGATGGCGATGCCCGGCCTAGCGGCGCGGATCCGGTCTACTTTATTCAAGAAGGCGTCGGTATCGTATTTCCGCTTCATCCTCTTCAAGACGGAGGCGCTGCCGGATTGGAGGGGGATGTGAAGGTGGGAGGCGATGTTCGGCCTACTGGCAAGCAAGGAGAGAAGCTTGTCGTCGATCTCGCTTTCCTCGATGGAGGAGATACGGAGGCGGAAAAGTTCAGGGCATTTGTCCAAAATGTCCTCGACGAGGTCGGAGAAACGGTAGGAGCCGTCCCCAAGGTCCTTCCCGTATCCCCCGATGTGGATTCCGGTCAAAACGATTTCTTTGTACCCTCTCTTCACCAAGGCCTCAGCCTCGAAAAGGACTTCCCTTGGAGCCCGTGAGCGCGAATTGCCGCGCAGAAAGGGGATGAAGCAATAGGAACAGAAATTATCGCACCCGTCTTGGATTTTAAGATAGGCGCGGGCGTTCTCGCAGAAGGCGTTGGCCCCGAGTTCCTCGTATTCTTCCTTGCGGACGTTTTTCTTGACGTCGATGATCTTCTCTCCGGTCTCTTCATGTTTCCTTATATAAGAAGGGATAAGGGAACGATCGGCGGCGCCGAGGACGATGTCGGCGCCAAGTCTAGCGGCCTCCTCGGCGTGGGTTTGACTGTAGCAACCCATGACGACGAGGGTCGCTTTCTCATTCCGCTTCCGGAAGGAGGATATATGCTGGCGCGACTTCGCGTCGGCCTTCATCGTCACCGAGCAGGTATTCAGAATGATGACGTCGGCTTCCTCTTCTTCCGGCGTCTCCGCATATCCCTCTTTCGCTAAAATCGTGCCTACCGAAGCGTTTTCATAGGAGTTCACCTTGCAGCCAAGGCTATGCAAATAATACTTTCTCATAATTTAGAAGCGTCTTTCTCGATTTTAGATAAAAGCACGACCTCATCGTAGTTATTTTTATAAATCAATCTACTAGAAATCAACTTATTTTCTACTAATGCCTTTTTCATTCCCTCGCGATCGTTCTTATAATAGGCTTCCACCGCAGGCAGGATGCGCTCCATCATGTGGTTCCGGTTCACGTCTTTCAGGTAACGGTCGAAGAGACAACATTCGGCATCGAGCCTCCCCTGCTTGTTCACGAAGTAAATCGAGGAGGAATCATAATCGTAGAAGGCGCTGCCGGAAGCGTCTTTCTTGACCCTCACAAGGCGGGTGAAAAGGGAATCGAAGAGATCGTCGCCATAGTAATCGAAGGGGTCAATGAGGACGGCTTCGAAGTTCCCAGCCATCCTTTTGTAAGGCTTGTTCGCGAGCTTCTCCCATTCTTGCCCATAGATTCGGTTAAGGCTTTTGGAGAAGAAAGGAAGATAGATTTTCTGATCCTCGAACCGATGATAGGGGAGCTTTTTTAAGACGGGGGTCACCGCTTCTTCGATGAGGATCGCCTTTTCCCGTTCTCCCAAGCCCTCGGATTTCGCGAAGGCGGATTTGAGGGTCTTGTCGATCGTCTGCTTTGCATAAAGAGAGCGCAGCACGATGTTCGCGCGCTCAATCTGAAAAGGGGATTGCGCCTTCATGAGGGGCGCGAAGTACTGCAGGTCGCTCAGCATCCCGGCGTTAGCCAAAAAGAAAGCCATCTCCTCGCTCCGTTCGAAGGAGGTAGGCCTCTGCTTCTTTTTGAGGGTGAGGAAGAGATTCATTAACGGAGATACTCCCCCGTCGCGTCTTTCAAGCAATCCTTCTTAAGCAAAAGCAGTCCCAAAATAACGTCGAAGAGGATCCAAGCGAAGGCGGGCAGCAAAAAAGCCCAGAAGGAAGGGAGGCAAGTGAAGAACAAAAGGCATCCCAGCCCGGCAATCGAAGACACCGACGCGATCAAAAAGGCGATTCCGCGGCCTTTGTAGCCCAAATAGAAGTCATGGACGCCGAATAGGCCGAGCGCCATTGCGAGAATGGCGTAAAGCTTATGCGATTTGGATTTGTATAGCTTATATTCCCCCGCGACCGGATCGATATGACAGGTGACGTCCTTGGTGAGGTAATCCCCTTGGATCGGGTTCTCCTGCCCGCAATAGGGGCAGAGATCCTTGTCGAGGCGGGAAATCTCTTTGTGACAGTTCTTGCAGTACGGCATAAGCGCTTGAATTATAATCCGGTCTTCCTTTCTCTTAAACCAAAAAAGGCCAAAGGTTTGCGCCTTCGGCCTTTCGCCTCATTTTTTGAAGCGCTCCTTCCACTTCGAGAAGGGGCTCTCCTTTTTTCCTTCCTGGGCTTGGAATTCCCGAAGCAGGTCTTTTTGAGCTTTGCTGAGTTTGACCGGGGTCTTCACTTTGATGTGCAGATATTGGTCGCCCGGCTTCTGGGTGCGGAGGTCTTTGATCCCTTTCCCCTTCAGCTTCAGCACCTGATCGGGCTGAGTGCCCTCCGGGATCGCGACGGTCACTTCGCCATAGACGGATGGAACGTCGATCTCCGTCCCAAGGGCGCAATCGACGAAGCTCAGGGGGACGTCGAGATGGATGTCGTTGCCCTCGCGGCGGAAGGAAGGATCCTCATTCACGAGGACTTCGACGTAAAGGTCGCCGTTTGGCCCGCCGTTATTGCCTTTGCCGCCTTTTCCGCTCACGCGGATCTGCTGGCCGGAGTTGATGCCAGCGGGGATGTTGACCAAGAGGTCTTTGTGAACTTTCGAATATCCCTTGCCACCGCATTCGTGGCATTTGTTTTTGACGATGCGGCCGCTGCCGCCGCAATGGGGGCAGGTTGTCTGGCCTTCCATGAGGCCGAAGATGGTCCTCTGCTGCGTCCTTTCGACGCCGCTCCCCCCGCAATAGGGGCAGGTGACGTAATCGGATTCGCTTTCGGCCCCGGTTCCATGGCAATGGGGGCAGGGTTCGTCGTAATTGAGGGGCACGGTCACTTTGACGCCGTTGATCGCGTCCATGAAGTCGATGCGTACCCGGGTGAGCGTATCTTGTCCCTTTGAGGGCCCGGTCGAGGCGGAGGAGCGTCTTGCCCCGCCGCCGAAGAAAGAATTGAAGATGTCGCCTAGATCGACGTCCCCGAATCCTTGGCTGGAGAATCCGCCCCCGAAGGGGTTGCCCGCTCCGCCGGTGGAGGCGCCTTGCTGGAAAGCCGCCTGCCCGAAGCGATCGTATTGGGCGCGTTTGGCGTCGTCATAAAGGACATCATAAGCCTCCTGGACCTCTTCGAATTTCTTCGGGGCGTCCGGAGAATGGTTGATGTCCGGGTGATACTGTTTGGCCAATTTCCGGTAGGCCGATTTGATTTCGTCTTTGGTCGCCGTTTTGCTGACGCCGAGGACTTCATAATAATCCCGTTTGGTCTCTGCCATAATGGCCTCCTTTCCTTAATCGACAAATCGGCGCCAGAGGGATCCCTGGCGCCGAAAGAGGGGCATGGCCTTACTTCTTGTCGGTGAAGTCGGCGTCGACCACGTCGTCGGCGGTCTCGTTGCCTTCCGCTTTGGCGCCGTTAGGCTGCTGGGCGGAGGCGCCATTTTGGCCGGCTTGGTAGTTGGCGGCTTGGGCGGCCGCGTCTTCGAGCTTGCCGACGATCTCGCGGAGCTTGTTGATGTCGTTGCTCTGAAGGGCGCCGTTAGCCTCGTCGCGGAGTTTGGTGAGGGCGTCTTTCTGCTCGGCGCTCATCTTGTCGCCTTGTTCGGTGAGGGTGGCGTTGATCTGGTCGACGTAGCTTTGGGCCTTATTCTTGACCTCGATGTCGTCCTTCCTCTTCTGGTCGGCTTCCTTGTTCATCTCGGCTTCCTTGATCATGCGGTCGATGTCTTCTTTGGAAAGGCCGTTGGAGCCGGAGATGGTGATGTCCTGGGATTGCTTCGTGTCGAGGTCCTCCGCAGAGACTTTGACGATCCCGTTGACGTCGATGCTGAAGGTGACTTGGATCCTCGGCTGACCCCTGCGGGCCGGACGAATGCCGGAAAGCTGGAAATGGCCGAGCAATTTGTTGTCGTGGGCCATCGGGCGCTCGCCTTGGTAGACCATGATGTCGACCGCGGGCTGGTTGTCCTCCGCGGTGGAGAAGACCTGGCTCTTGGTGGTCGGGATCGTGGTGTTCCGCGGGATGAGCGGGGTCATGACTCCGCCGAGGGTCTCGATTCCGAGGGTCAGCGGGGTGACGTCGAGCAAGACGACGTCTTTGACGTCCCCGGCGATGACGGCGCCCTGAATGGCGGCGCCGGCGGAAACGGCCTCATCCGGGTTGACGGAGAGGTTCAGATTCTTGCCGGTGATCTGTTTGACGAGCTCTTGGACGGCAGGCATGCGGATGGAGCCGCCGATCATGAGGACGTCGCCGATGTCGTTATAGGAGAGGCCGGAATCCTTCATGGCCTTCTCGAGGGGGATGCGGCAACGCTCAAGCAAGGAGCGGGTCAGATCCTGGAATTTGGCGCGGGTGAGGGTGGTCTCGAAGTTGATCGGGCCGTTCTTGCCCATGCCGATGAACGGAAGCGAAATGGTCGTGGAGAGGGAGCTCGAGAGCTCGATCTTGGCCCTTTCGGCCGCGTCGACGAAGCGTTGACGGGCCATCTTGTCGGTGAGGTCGGCCCCGGTCTCGATTTTGATCTGGGCTTGGATCCAGTCGGCGAGCATGTTGTCCCAGTCGTCGCCGCCGAGGTGAGTGTCGCCGTTGGTGGAGAGGACCTGGAAGGTGCCGTCGCCGATGTCGAGGACAGAGACATCGAGGGTGCCGCCGCCGAGGTCGAAGACGAGGACCTTCTCGGACTGGTTGGATTCAAGTCCGTAGGCCAGGCAAGCCGCGGTCGGCTCGTTGATGATCCTCACGACGTCGAGCCCGGCGATCGTGCCGGCGTCTTTGGTGGCCTGGCGCTGGGCGTCATTGAAGTAGGCCGGGACGGTGATGACGGCTTTCTTGACGGGCTGGCCGAGGTTCTTCTCAGCATAGCCTTTCATGTAAGCGAGGACCTTGCTCGAGATTTCCTGCGGGGTGAAGTCCTTGTTCAGGCAATTGATGTGGAATTTGTCGCTGGTGCCGATGTGGCGCTTGGCGCTGGAGACCGTGTCCGGATTGGTGATGGCCTGACGCTTGGCGGCGTTGCCGACGATTTCCTCGCCGTCGGCTTTGAAGGCGACGACGGAGGGGGTGGTATTGGTCCCCTCGGGGTTCGGGATGACTTTGACTTTGCCATCGGCCTGCATGCAGCTGATGACCGAATTGGTGGTGCCGAGGTCGATGCCTACGATGATTTCTTTTGCCATAATGATTGATTCTCCTTTTTAAGCCTGAGCGGCTTTGTCCGCTTCTTCGGCGGGTTTTTCCTCCGCTTTCTTCTCCTCTTTCCTGCTGACCCCCACCATCGCCGGGCGGATGAGGCGATCGTGGAGCTTGTAGCCCGCGGAGTAGACCTTGATGACGGTGTTCTCGGGGAGATCGTTATGGACCTCCGCGTCGACCGCGTGCATATAGGTCATATCATAGGGCTCATTCAGCTTGGGGGCGCATTCGGTGACCCCCTCGTCGACGAGGGCTTGGAGAAGCTGTTTGTAGATATATTGGAAGCCGATCTGATAGTTCTTTGCTTCCGGGTTCTCAGGGCTAGCCTGAAGCGCCAAGCGGAAGGCGTCGAGGGCAGGGAGCAATTTCTCCAAGAAGCCTTCGGCGCGGTATCTCACCGCGACGCGCTTCTCATCCTCAAGGGCTTTCCGAAGGTTCTGCATGTCCGCGTAGGAACGGTAGAATTCGTTCTTCCAATGGTCGCGGTCGGCTTTCGCCTTATCGAGTTCATCCAGGGCTTTCTGAAGTTTTTCTTTCGGGACTTTCTTCCCGAAGAGGGAGTTTTTTTCTTCCTCTTCCTTCACTTCTTTTTGGGGCTCTGGCTGCTTTTCTTCGTTTTGCTCGGGCTCTGTCCCGGGTTGCTTGTTTTCTTCCGGCATGCTTGCTCTGCTCCTTTCTTAGCGCCCCTCCCGGCGAAGTAATCGTCGAGGGACTTCGTCACGTATTTGAGGGTCGACATGATCCTCTCGTAGTCCATTCGGGTCGGCCCGACGAGGCTGATGGAGGTTTTCTCCTGCCCCGGGACCTGGATGTCGGCGGAGATGAGGGCCATATCCTGAAGGCCTTCCTTCTCTTTGCCGAACTGGACTTTGATGCCTTGTTCGTTCGATCCCCCTTCCAAGGCTTTCCTCATGTCCTCGGGATGATCGAGGAGGCGGAGGATTTTCTTGAGCTTTTTCGCGTCTTCGGCGAATTCGGGGTGGTCGAGGAGGTTCTCCTTGCCGTAGAGGTTGACCCTCTCGCCGGCGAATTGGACGAAGGCGGAGAGCAGGGCTTGGTAGATCGCGTCCTGCCCCACGAGGTAATCGGTGACCGCGGGCTTCATGGCCTCCATCTTGGGGACGAGCTCCGAGATGGGCGTCCCGACGAGGCGGTTGCTCAGCAGCTCCATCGTCTTCTGGACGTCGCTTGGGGTCATGGCCTCTTCGATCACGAAGGTCTTGTTCTCGACGTATCCCTGATCGGTGACGAACACCGCGGTCGCGGTGTTGGGCCCGATGGGGATCAATTGGATCGAGATGAGTTTCTCGTTATTGACCTTTGGGCCAAGGACTCCGACGGCGAGATTTGTCATGTTCGAGAGGATCTCGCAGGAACGGGAGATGACCTCCTCCACCGACTGCGCCTTCTTTTCCAAAACGGTCTGAATGGCGTATTTGACGGAGGAATCGATGCGTTCCTCGCGGAGATGCTCCACGTAGTACTCATAGCCTTTGCTCGAAGGCACCCTCCCGGCGGAAGCGTGCGGCTTCTCGAGCAGCCCCTCCTTCTCCATTTGGGACATCTCGGCGCGAATGGTCGCGCTGGAGACGCCGAGGTGGTAGGTTTCGAGCAAGGTTTTGCTCCCCACCGGCTCCCCGGTTCGGATGAAGTGCTCAACGATCAGTTTCAGGATTTCCTCGCTGCGCGTCATATCGGGTCCTTTCTAGCAATCTCTTTCTATGAGTGCTAGAAAGATTATAGGGGGATGATTGGCACTGTCAAGGTCAAAGTGCCAAATTATCCAAACTAAGCGATCAAGGTCAATAAAACGTAGTCCAAAAGCTCGATTCCGCGGTCGGTCGGGACGATGCTCCCGCGCCATCGCTTCAGCAGCCCCTCTTTTTCGAGCTTAGCGAGTTTATCCCCATAAGCGGCGAGGAAATCCCTGCCGCAACGATTTTTGAAATGCTCCAGCGAGAATCCTTCCTGCAGCCGCAGATTCGTCAAAAGAAAATCCTCTTCCCCGCTGACGTCCAAGGCGATCTCCAGCCCTTCCCCTTTTATATAAGAGGATAAAGAACGCGTGTTCGCGTAACGCCTTCCGTCCACGAACCCGGAAGCTCCCATGCCCACGCCATAGAACTCCTCATCCTTCCAATAGACGAGGTTATGGAGACACTTTTTTCCGTTTCGGCAGAAATTGGAGACCTCATACCGTTCATATCCCGCTTCCCGGAGGCAAGAAAGGACCTCCTCGAATTGGGCGGCTTCTTCCTCCTCTTTCAGGGGCTTCACCTTCTGCAGGCTGAAAAGAGTCCCTTCTTCTAGGATCAGGGTATAGACGGAAAGGTGGTCGACGCCCAAGGAAAGGAAGGCCCGCTCCTCTTTTTTTAGATCCCCCAAAGTCTCCCCGGGCAAGGCGATCATCCAATCGGCATTGAGATTGGTTATCCCGGCTTCGCGCAGGTTTTTCACGGCTTCTACGGCGTCTTCAAACGTATGATTCCGCTTAAGTTTCTTCAAGAAGGAAGGCAAGGAGGACTCCACCCCCAAGGAAACGCGGTTCACCCCGAGTCGATGCAGAAGACAGGCTTTCTCCTTGGTCAAACTTTCAGGGTTGGCCTCGAAAGAGAACTCTCCCCCTTGCTCCAAATGGGGGGATAAGAACGAAAGGAGTTTTTCCAGCGATGAAAAAGGAAGGCAGCTAGGCGTGCCGCCCCCGACGTAGATGGTTTTGACTTTTCCGATTTTTCGGAGTTCGATTTCCCGAAAAAGGGCGGAAAGGTAGCTTTCCGCCCAATCTTTCCGATAAAGGACCTTGGGGAAGTCGCAATAGGCGCAGAGGCTGGAGCAAAAAGGGATGTGGACGTAAAGGGAAGACGGGGGCACCTTATTTGCCCTCTTCGTTTTGGTCTTTCTTCTTCGCGTCGTATTCCTCGAGGCTCTTCTCCGCCTCGGGGTCATCGACCTTCTCAAGCAAGCGGTCGAGCTCTTCTTTGGCAATCTCTTTGTCGGACTTCGGCTTTTCCTCGTTTTTGAGCCCAGGGACGTGCTTTTTGAGCAAAATAACGAGCAACACGATGAGGCCGAAGAAGCCGACGAGGCAAAGGATGACGATGACGGGGGCCATGTTGCTTGAGGCCAAGACGCTTGGAATGAAGTTCATTTTTGTTCTCCTTGTTTCAAAGGCGTGTAGACGAATTTGTTCTTGATTTGCTTCTTCGCGTAGAAGCCAAGCTCGGCGAGGTGATCCATCGAGGTCCGCGCGGTCTCGTAGACGCAGCGGGAGAATCGTTTGTAATCCTGGATCGTGTAGAAGCGGCCGAGGGTGCAATGGGAGGCATAGAAGAGAGCTTGCTTCTTCCTTAAGGAAGGATGGGTCTCAAGGAGGTATTTTGCGGTGTCTTTGATCTCTTTGTCGCTGTATTCGCCTTTGGGTGCGGTGACGGCGGCCTCGCCTTTGCTCTGGAGATAGGCTTTTTCTTCCTCCTCGCTTAATCTTGACGGAGAGGGAGCTTTTTTCAAGGGCTCTTCTGGTTTTTCTTCCTTTTCCGGCTCGACTTGAGGCGCTTCGGGCTCGGGTTCGGCCTTCGTCTCCTCGGGCTTTCCGAAGACTTCCTGGACCACCGCTTCCTTCTTTCTCCTGGCCATGGTTTCCATGGCTTCGTCTAGATAAGCGGAGATGAGCTTCGCGCAATGGAGGACGAAATAGGTGAGGTCGTGGTCCTTTTGGGATTGGTTCAGGATGTCTTTCAACGAAGGCGACGGCAATAAGCACTTCTCGAAGGGGATGAGATAGCTGCAGGAGCCGACGATCGGTGAGAGGCTCGCTTTGGCAAGCAAACACCCCAAAGAGAGGTTATGCTCCTCGAAGGGTTTGACGTAATTGAGGTAATAGAGGGCGCCGCAGGCCTTCACGAAGGAGAAGACGGAGGCATCGAGAAGGAAAGCGAAGAGGGAATCCATCATCGATGGAATCTCGCCGTGGGGGGCGTAATCGTAGTCGCGGGCGATGACGGCGGTGTTATAGACGGAGACGGGGTCTTTCTCGCGGTAGAAGGAAGAGAGATCCTCGCGGCCCATCAATGCCACATAGCTCTCGCCGAGATAGTCTTCGTTTGGGAAAACGGGCTTCTCCGAAAGGCCTTTGAGGAGGTTGAGATAGGTGAAAACGGACCTTTCCGGCGTGTTTTGCTCGCGGTAGAAGCCATTGACCATGGCCTTCAAGGTCAAGTCGTCCACGTTCTTTTTCTCGAGTTTCGAATCGCAAGAGAGGAGGCTCAAGAGGGACTCCCTTTCGAAAGAAGAGAAATTGGCGACTTTCGCAAAGGAAGAAGCCATCTCCCCGAAGGCGGAGAGCTTGGACTCGATTTCTTTGATCTTAGCACCCAAGGGGAGGGTCAAAACGACGTGGAAGGGGCGCTTGCCGACGCCTAAAAGGGCCACTTTCTTGGCGTTGTCCAGGCGATAGTTGAGAATCGCTTTCCAAAAATCGTCCACCAAAGAGGTGCCCAAGGCGCGGGAAAGCCCGTTCCGGGTCACGTAATCCTGATCGGTGTAGCGAGAAGGTAAATCCGAATTTGCCATTGTTTGCCTCTTGTTGAATTATAGGCAGGGAGCGCCTCCCTAACAACCAAAAAACTACCAATTCCGAAGGAAGGAGAATCACTTCTTCCCGTCTTCGTCGAGGGAAAGGACGGACATGAAGGCTTCCTGGGGAACTTCGACCGAGCCGATGGCCTTCATCCTCTTTTTGCCCTCTTTCTGCTTTTCGAGGAGTTTCTTTTTGCGGCTGATGTCGCCGCCGTAGCACTTCGCCAAAACATCCTTGCGCATGCTCTTGATGTCGGCCCTAGCGATGACTTTACCCGAAATCGCGGCCTGGACCGGGACCTCGAATTGCTGCCGCGGGATGATTTCCTTCAGACGGCTCACGAGCCCCAACCCCCGTTTATAAGCCTCGGGGCGATAGACGATGCAAGAAAGGGCGTCGATGACGTCTCCATTGAGGAGGATGTCCATCTTGGCGAGATCGCTTTTCCGGTATTCCTTGAATTCGTAATCCAAAGACGCATAGCCCTTCGTGTAGGATTTGAGCTTGTCAAAGAAGGAATAGATGATCTCGGAGAGGGGAAGGTCGTATTTGACGATGACGCGGGTCTCGTCGAAGTATTCCAGGTCGACGTAGACGCCCCGCTTCCCTTGGCATAGTTCCATGATCGGGCCCACGTAATCCTTCGGGGCCATGATGGAGGCGGAGACGAAAGGCTCGTCGATCTCCCTTATTTTGCTTGGATCAGGAAGTTCCGAGGGGTTATCGATTTCCACGATCGACCCATCGGTGAGCACGACTTTGTAGATGACCGAAGGGGCGGTAAGGATGAGGTTCAGGTTGTATTCCCGTTCGAGCCTTTCCTGAACCACGTCCATGTGGAGCAAGCCGAGGAACCCGCAGCGGAAGCCGAACCCCAGGGCCTTGGAGGTCTCGGGAACGTAGACCAAAGAGGCGTCGTTCAGAGAAAGTTTGTCCAAAGCGTCTTTGAGGTTCTGATAGTCCCGCGAGTCGACGGGGTAAAGCCCGCAGTAGACCATCGGGTTGATCTTGCGGTAGCCGGGCAGAGGCTTCTCCGCCGGGCGGTTCTCCAAGGTGATGGTCTCGCCGGGGAAGACGTCGTGGATATCCTTAATGGTCGCGGTGAGATAGCCTACTTCCCCGCAGTCAAGCTGTTTGGTGGGAATCTCTTTGGGCGTGCGGATGCCGACCTCGGTCACGAGGTAGTTCTTGCCCGCTTGCATGAGGCGGATGGTGTCCCCCACTTTCACCGAGCCGTTTTTGACGCGGATCAAAGCGACGACGCCGCGGTAGGAATCGTAATAGGAGTCGAAGATAAGCGCCTCAAGCGGGGCGTTGATGTCCCCAGACGGAGCCGGGATCGCGGTCGCGATTTTCTCCAGGACATCCGGGACCCCGAGGCCGGTTTTGGCGGAGATCAAGCAGGCGTCGGAGCAATCGATGCCGATTCGGTCCTCGATTTCCCTTTTGACGAGGTCCGGCATCGCCGAGGGGAGGTCCACCTTGTTGATGACGGGCAATACGGCCAGGTCGTTATCGACGGCCAAATAGACGTTGGCGAGGGTCTGGGCTTGGACGCCTTGGGTCGCGTCCACCACCAAAAGGGCGCCTTCGCAGGCGGCCAAGGAACGCGAGACTTCGTAAGAGAAGTCAACGTGCCCCGGGGTGTCGATCAGGTTGTAGATGAAATCCTCGCCCGAAGAAGAGCGGTATTTCACCGTGACGGCGTTGAGCTTGATGGTGATGCCCCTTTCCCTTTCGAGGTCCATCGAATCGAGGAGTTGCTCTTTCATGTCCCGCTTATCGACGGTTCCGGTGAGTTCGAGGATGCGGTCGGCTAAGGTGGACTTGCCGTGGTCGATGTGGGCGATGATGGAGAAATTGCGGATGTGTTTCTGATCGAATGGCATGAGCGAATTCTATCTTATTTGGCCTTCTTCGAGTAGAAATTATGCAAGGTCTCGCCCTCTTCTTGCGGAGAGAAGACGATTTCGTAATTGGGATGGGTCCTTTCCAGCAGATCGCGATACTCGGAGCGGAGATAACGGTCATCGATCAAAAGGGCGGCCCCGATGTCGGTCTCGCTGCGGATGACCCGGCCCAAAGCCTGCATCACCTTGTTCATCCCCGGGTTCATGTAGGCGTAGGAGAAACCCTTCTTTTCCTTCTTCTCATAATAGTCGCGGAGCAAATTGCTCTCCAGATTCATCTGGGGGAGCCCCACCCCGACGATGGCCACCCCGCATAGGCGATCCGAGACGAGGTCCACCCCTTCTGAGAACGCTCCGCCCAAAGTCAATAGACCGACCGTGGATACCTGGGGATTGGGGGAGAATTCATCGAGGAAGGAACGCTTCTCTTCCTCGGTCATCTTCTTGCTTTGCGTCAGGACGCTCGCGGAGGGGAGGTCCAAAATGGGCCGGATGGCTTCCAGGTACTCGTAACTGGGGAAATAAAGGAAGTAGTTCCCCGTCTTGGCTTCGACGAAACGCCTCAGATATTCGGCGACCTGCTCGTAGCTATTCTCTCGATCTTTGTAACGCACCGAGACCTTGGGGGCGACCATCACGAGGAAATTCTCCTTCGGGAAGGGGCTCGGCAAGAGCAGATAGGGGACCTCGGCCTTGCCTAAGATCGCCTGGTTGAAATAGGAGACCGGGGACAAGGTCGCGGAGAAAAGAACGGCGCCTTTGACTTTCGAAAGCGAAGAGGCGAGGAAAGGAGAAGGATCAAGGGTCGAGTAGGTGAGTTCGGTCTCCCCGTCTTTCCTTTTGAGGAGGAAGCGGGTGCTCGGGGAGGGAAAGTCGCTCAGTAAGCGCAGGTAGCGGTTCCCTTCCCGCGACACATCTTGGAGGGCCTTCCCCCAGGCTTGCCTCTCGGCATGCTCCTTAGTCTCTTTCTTCTCCGCGTTTTTCAGCGCAGTGAGGGATTTTTCGACCTCGATCGGACTCTCCTCAAGGACTTTTTCGCCGTCTTTTGAAAGCAAATCGTCCAAAGAGGATTCCACTTTCCGGACGGCCTTAAGAAGCCCGGCTTTCTTTTTGCCCGTGAGGCTTTTGACCGCGTAACGCACGCTGGAGGTGGTAAGGGAGGACGAATACATGCTTCTCCCCCTCTCAACCAAGTTATGGGCCTCATCGACGAGGAGCAGGAACTTGCTTTGGTCCACCGCATCATCGAAATAACGTTCCAAATGGACGATGGGGTCGAAGAAATAGTTATAGTCGCAGACGATGATGTCGGAGAACAAAGAAAGGTCGAGCTGCATCTCGAAGGGGCAGATGCAGTGCTTTCTGGCATAGGTGACGGCCGTCAGATAGTCGAAACGGGTCTCGTTTTGGAGGATTTCGGACAGGACGTCTTTGACCTTGCCGTAATAGTCTTTGGCGAAGGGGCAATCCAAGGGGTTGCATCGATGGCCGGGGCTTAGGCAGATCTTGTCCCGGGAATAAAGGGTGGAATCATAGGCTTTCAGGCCTTTCAGCTGCATCTCCCCGATCGCTTGGTAGGCCGCGATCGCCCCTGTGTTTTTCGCGGTCAGGTAG
The DNA here is from genome assembly GCA_004561785.1 of bacterium. Classification (GTDB taxonomy): domain Bacteria; phylum Bacillota_I; class Bacilli_A; order RFN20; family CAG-826; genus Alloenteromonas. The sequence goes on from SFUB01000014.1 coordinate 15,995, forward strand.
AAGATTCTTTCCACCCTTCCCTGCTGAAAGGATTTAGCGAAGGGGAAAAGGGTCGACATGGTCTTGCCGATCCCGGTCGGGGCCTCGGCGAAAAGGATGCCGCCATGCCTGGCGATGCCGAAGCAGTATTTGGCCAGTTCCCTTTGTCCAGGACGGAACTCGCCATAGGGAAAGGGGAATTCCTTCGCGGAGGCATCCCGTTCGTCCCTATGGGAAAAGATGGGGGAAAAATAGCGGAGATACTCGCTTGCGTAGCCTTCGACGATGCTTTCGATTTCCTTCTTCGAATAACGTTTCTGGACGATTTTTTTGAGGCTTGAGTCCTTTTGCGAAAGATAGGTCAGATGGATGATCGCCCCGGTCCCGCCGTTCTGTTTGAGGTAAAGAAAGGCGTAGACGAGGGCTTGGCCGAAATGCCACTCCCCCTGCTGCTCGTGGAAATGGTCGAGGTCATCGACGGTGGACTTGATCTCGTCGACGATGATTTCCTTACCTCCGACGATGATGCCGTCGGCCCGCCCTTGGAGGGCGATTTCTCCTTCAGGCACCGAAACGGAGCCGGAAAGAGGGTATTCGGAAAGATATTCCTTTCCTTGCTTGGCTTGGAAGGCGCTGTGGAGTTTCGAGCCCATCTGCATGGTCTCTTGGTTGTAAATGCGGTCATCGATGTCCCCTTTCCGCAGCAAAAAATCCACCAATTGATGGACGGACAAGGAGAGATAACGCTTCTTAAGGCTCACTCAAGCCTCTTCCCTTCTAGGCCTTTGGCCCCATTTAGGAAGCTGCATGCGTCCATGACCTTCTTGCCCTCAAGCTGAATCAGGTCCAAGGAGAGGATCCCGCCGCTAGCTTGGACCAAGAGTTTCTTTCGATTTGGAAGGATCTGGCCAAGGGGGGCTCTTGTTTCCTTGGAGAAAAGGCTTGCTTCAAAGACCTTGAGTTTCTTCCCGTCGATAAGAAAATATCCGCCTGGAGTCAAAGAGAGACCTCGTATATAGCAAAGTAAAGAGGATATGGGCAAATCCAAAGGAATATGCTCATTTTCAGGCAGGATTTTCGCGGCGAAAGTGACGTCCGAAGGGTTTTGTTCAACCCCGGGGAGCTCACCGTTCGCGTACTTCAAAAGATCCCGCGCGGCGAGTTCTCCCGCGGCAAAGGAAATCTTCTCCTGCAAGGAGGAATAATTATCCTTGGGGGCGATATCGACTTCGAGTTTGTCGTACATCCTGCCCGCGTCCATTTCTTTGACCATTTCCATCAGGGTGACGCCGGTTTTGCTTTTGCCGTCCATGATCGCCCTTTGGATTGGCGCGGCGCCTCGATATTCCGGGAGCAAAGAACCATGGAGGTTGACGGCGCCGACGCAAGGCGCCTGAAGCACTTCCTCGGGGACGATTTGGCCATAGGCCATCGTGAGAAGCACATCGAAATCGATTTTGTTCAGGAAATCATGTTCTAAGCGGATTCGATGTGGCTGATAGACCGGGACGCCGTGCTCCAAGGCCACTTTCTTGACCGGGGTCGGCTCCTTGATTCTTTTGCGTCCAACTTCTTTGTCTTCGTTGGAGATGACCCCGACGACGGAGAACCCCTCCTGAAGGACCCTTTCCAAGACCTTGGCGCTGATCTCGGGGGTCCCCATGTAAACGATCCGGACGTCTTTGTTGGTTTTGAATTTCATGAAAAGCCCCCTTAGGTGGCCTTATTTTACACCCTACGAGGGTGGGCCATGAATATTGAAGAATCAACAATAGATGAAATCATTCTGGGAATGAAGTACAATCGCCGCATGAAAAAAGACAAATTCCCAGCCGTAAAGGCGTTTGTAGAGGCCAGCAAGGCCCTCGAAAGCGGAACGATGACGATGCAGGACATCTACGAGGCGACGATGGCCCGCTGCCCCAAGAAGACCGCTTATATCTACTTCGACGAATCGGGCAAACCCCGGCGCCGAACCTATGACGATTTCCGCAGCCGCGTCTTCACCACGGCTTCCAAACTCTCAAAAATCCTCTCCGGCGTCCCCCACGGGGCAATCATCGGATTGAAGTTAAAGAACTCCCCTTCTTGGGGCGTCTTCTTCTGGGCGATTCTCATGACCGGCCACCGGCCGTTGCTCATTGATTTCCGTTTGGCCAAGTTCAACACGGACAACCTCCTCAAGCAATCCCAGGCCGCGGCTTTGATCACCAACGCGGAGGAAGAATATTGCGTCCCCCATTACCGTTCAAACGAAGTCTATAATCAGGCTAGCGACTATTCCTTCAGCCCCGACTGGGCCAATCACGTCATTTTCTGCTCCTCCGGCACGACCGGGGACGCCAAGATGATGATCTATTCCGGCCAGAACCTCTGCCACCAGATCTTGGCCTGCCGCAGCATCCCGGAGAACACCTTGGATCTCATGTATCCGAGCGAAATCCGCATCTTGGCCATGCTTCCCTTCCACCACATCTTCGGATTCGTCGCGGTCTTCCTTTGGTTCAGTTACTTCGGGAAGATCGTGGTCTACCCCTCTTCGATGTCCACCGCCGATTTGCTCTACGCCGCGAAGAAAGGCAAGGTCACCCACCTCTTCTCCGTCCCGCTTTTCTGGGACGGCGTCGCTCAGACCGTGACACGGCAGATCACCGCCGCAGGCGGAACGAAAGCCGATCTCTTCGCGCGCTTGGTCGCCTATAACGACAGGAAAATCTCCAAGAAAGAAGCCGGGCTGGCATCGAGGAAATTCATCCTCAAAGTCTTCCAGAAGAAGGTTCTTGGGACGAGCCTCCGCTACGCGATTTCCGGCGGCGGGTTCCTCTCGCCCAAAACCAGCGCCATCATCAACGGATTGGGCTACCCCCTCTACAACGGCTTCGGCATGACCGAGGTCGGGGTCGCCTCCGTCGAAATGTCCCCCAAGGTCGAGCAGCGTCTCCGTTCCTCGATCGGCAAGCCCTTTTATGGCGTCGAATACAAAATCGGCGAGGAAGGCAAGACGGTCGATGAGGACGGGAATGTATCCGGCCAGCTCTACGTCCGTTCCAAGATCACCCACAAAAAAGAAATCATCGGAGGCGTTCTCCAAGATACCAAAACCTTTGACGGCTTCTTCCCCACCGGGGACATTGCCTCGGTTGATTCCACGGGGAATTACTTCCTTAAAGGCCGCATCAAGGACACGATCATCCTCGCTAACGGCGAGAACGTCTACCCCGATGAGATCGAATACTATTTCAAAGACGTAAAGCATCTCACCAACGCCGTTTGCCTCGGAGCCAAATTGCCCGGGGAGACCGAGGAAAAAATCGTCTTGGTCTGCGAGATCGATAACGCCGTCTCCAAGGAAGACATCGAGAAGATCTATGAAGACGTCAAAGCCATCAATGGGACTTTGCCTAGCGAGAAGAAAATCCAGAAATTCTTGATTGACAAACATCCCCTTCCCCTGTCGGGCTCCATGAAGGTAAAACGCTTCGAACTCCGGAAGGCCATCGAATCCGGCAGCGACGATTTCCTAGACAATGAGAAAAAGCAGCAAGCCGAAGTCAGCTTCGAAGGCTACGCGAAGGAACAAGTGGAGGAAATCCTAGCCAGAGTGACCAAAGTCTTCTCGAAAGTCCTGCTCCTCCCCGAAATCAAAGTCGGGCCAAACGCAATCTGGACAACCGACCTCGGCGGCGATTCCATGAGCTACATCGACATGGTCGGAGAGCTCAACAACGAGTTCAATGTAGAAATCCCCCAGGAACTCTACGGCGTCCTCGGAACCGCGAACGGCTTCACCCGCGAAATCCTCGACCTCCTCTCCGAAAAAGGGGAGCTGAAAGAAGCCGGAGCCCCGAAAAAAGCGAGAAAGCCGAGGCGGAAAGCCAAAAAGGCCCCGAAAGAGAAGGAAAAATAGTTGTTTTGTCCTAGCCTAAAGGCTAAGATAAACCACGCGAAACAAAAGGAAGTGAACCAACATGCCAAACATCAAATCCCAAATCAAACGCGATGAGACCAATAAGGCCGCTAACCTTGCCAACAAATCCGCTAAGTCCGAGCTCCGCACCGCCATCAAAAAGGTCGAGGCTTTGGTTGCCGAAGGCAAAAAGGAAGAAGCCACCGCTGCTCTCAACGCCGCCATCTCTTTGCTCGATAAGAACAGCCAGAAAGGCATCATCTCGGTCAATAGCGCCAACCGCAAAAAAGCTCATCTTCAGCATGCGGTCGCCGCTTTGGCCTAATTCTCCGGTCGAAGTAAGAAAAATGCCCGCCGCAAGGCGGGCTTTTCTTTATTTCCGTAGGGAGTAGTTCGCAAGGAACCGCTCGAAGGCATAGCCCTGCTGCTGCTTTCCGCTTAGGATCGATTGAACGGTCTGGTAAAGGCTCTCCAGCACCTCTTCAACCCTTTCTCGACTGGATCCCCCAAGGGAGCGGATACCCATGGAGACGCGGAAAGGCTTGGCGTTTAAAGAAGAGGCGATCTGATTGACGCCGCAGCCTTTCTCATCTAGATAAGCGACTTTCTCCAGAAAGATGAACTGCTGGGTGAGCAAGGCCAGCAATCCAATTTCGTCCCCGGATCCCTTTTTGAGGTCTTTGTAGATGCAGAAGGCGGTTTGAATATCCCCCCTCATTAAGGCGTTGGTCATTTGGAACACGTCGTCTTCTGGCTTTGGGCTCACGAGGGCTTTGACCGCTTTTAAAGTAATCGGCTCGCCATTTCCGTAGTTTTCCAGCTTATCGAGTTCGCTCAGGAAGCGGGAATAGTCCCCTTCCGTTCGTTGGGAGAGTTCCTCCGCGGCTCCGGATTCGAAAGGGCACCCCCTGGCCTCCATCCTTCTTTTGGCGAAGGCGACGAGTTCTTGCTCGGTGGGGTTCTTGATTTCCTTCACCGAGCCGATCTCGGAGATTCTTTTGACGATGGGGTTCTTCGGATCTAAGTCGCTCCCGTAGTAAAGAAGCACGAGGTCCACCAGAGGGTTGGGATTTTGGCAATACTCAACTAAAGGGTCGAGGGAATCGTCGGGACGGAGTTTCGCCTTCCCCTTCTTCAAGAAAAAGCAATCCTCGGCCACGACGGCCTTTTTCTCCGCGAACAAGGACATTTCGGTGCATTCCTTGACCAGTTCCCCAATGGAGGTCATCTGCATGTTGAAAGAGGCGAAATTGGTCTCGTCCCGGACGGGGTAATCATCTTTCAGGAAGCGTTTCGACATTTCCTGGCAAAGCCGCGGTTGTTCGGAGAAGAAAAGGGTGATCACTTTCTTATTATATCTTCCAAGGCCGCCTTCTTGCATAGGTGATCGTGCCTTCCTCGTCGGTTCTTCGGATCCGAATCCCTCTTTCTTCCAGGCGTTCCACCACCTCCTTCTTCGGATGGCCGTAATGGTTCTTATAACCCACCGAGATCACGGCTTCCTTCGGTTTCAAAGCATCGAGGAACTCGGCGCAGGTGGAGGTGTCCGAACCATGGTGGCCAACTTTCAGGATATCGCAGGAAATCCCGGGATTATCCTCCAAGATCTGTTTCTCAATAGAGACGGGAGCATCCCCGGTGAACAGAAAGGAATAGCCCATGAAATCCAAAGCCAAAACCAGAGAGGATTCATTCTCGTCTTTGCTTGGATAGACGTTGATGTTCCGGAAGGTCAGATTGCCGATGGTCAACGGAAAATCGGACGGATCCTCAATGAATCTGCCGACGGAGAAGTTCCTCATCAACGAGTCCTTCGCCCCGATGTGGTCGAAATCCCCGTGGCTCGCGATGAGGCAATCCAACTTGTAAATCCTTTTCTTCCTAAGATATGGAATCAGCGATTCTTTCGCCATATCAAAGGAGATATTTCCTCCGGTATCTAGCATCACCGAAGTCATGCCGTCCCTAATCAAGATGGCGTCTCCCTG
>SFUB01000081.1 GCA_004561785.1 bacterium
TGTGGTTTTCCAACTCGAAAAATAAGCCACCCCCCAAGTAAACCAAAAAAAGCTAATTTTGTTGAGCAAAAAAGGTCAATAGACGCCGCCCTATATCACAATCCCCTTCCCGTTTTTGCTGCTGCCTTCTCTTTTTCAGCGAGCCCTCATCGATGAGTTCCGGATGCCTTTTGAAGTTGTCGGTGAATTCAAATTCCTTTGCCGCATCTCATTAAAGATGAAGCGATAAATGAAGAGATAAAATCAGACCGTCCGGCATGCCAAAGAACCGGATAGAGAACCGTAAGGATAGTTTTTGGAATAGATCTCTCTTTTACGTTTTTCTGACTAGCAAGAAGGAGGAACCAACCTCCGCAAATGAAAATGCCAATCTTCACAACGAAAAAGGGACGGCGGCCGCCGTCCCTTTGTTTTGTCTTAGATTACTTTTCTTCGGGCTTTTCGACGCCTTTGGCCTTCATGACGTCATCGACCAAGGCTTTGGCCCTCTTGAGGGAAAGATCGGATTTGATCTTGAACTCAAGCGGCAGGTCCTCGAACTTCTTCGATTCGTTGCGTTTGACCGGGGTGGTCGTATTGGCGTAATCATCGGGGTTCAAGGCATAGAAGACTTTGAGTTTCTTGCCGGAGATGGTGATGAAGACAAAGCGTTCGCGATGGGCGGAGAAGGTAAGGCCGGGGATCGACATGCGGTCCTTGATTCCGTAGGAGCGGACATAATCGCGGAGCTCGTAGTATTTGGCGCGGAGATCGGCGTCGGAGTTCTTCAGACGGGTTTCGAATTTGGCGCGGCGATGCTTGCCGAGTCCGGCGAAGGGATCATCGGCGGTCCCGGCGGAAGGGGCGATGGTGACCGCGTCTTCCTTTTCTTCGGGCTTCTCTTCTTCGACGGGCTCTTCTTTGACTTCTTCTTCAACGGGTTCGACCGCTTCTTCTTCGGCCTTTTCTTCCTTCTCGGAATGGAAGGCCTGCTCATGGACGACAATTTCCTTATCGGCGATGGCTTTGGCCCTTTCTTCGCCGACGTATTTGTCATCGAGTTTGGCGAGGCGGTCTTCGATCAAGCGACGGACATCGGCTTCGGTGAGGGCGGGGACTTCCTCTTCGTCCTTTTTCTCAGAGAGCTCGCAGACCGTCTTCGCGGAGGCGTCTCTCGCGAGGCCACGATAAGGGAGCATTAAAATCGAGATGCCGATCAAATCGAGGAAGACGCAGAGGATGAGGCCGATCATCGCGCCGGCATTGAGGGTCTTGGAAAGGACCGCGGTGACGATGAGGAGCAGCAAGAAGGGCAAGTAAGCGATGCCGAGGAAGCGCAAGACGGCGTTGACTAAGAGGTGGCTCTGCTTCTTCTTAAGGATGATGACGGCCTCCGAGACGAGGCAGACGATCGCAAAGATCAGAACGAACACACCGATGAACCCGGAGACATGGGGGAATTTCGCGGGATCCCACATATTCCAGTAGTTCTGGATGCAGCCGCGGAGGCCGTATCCGACGGACACGTCACCCAATTTGAACAAGCCGCCTTTGATGACGTCGGCCAGGGCGAGGATGCCCGTGATGAGGGGGGACAGGAACAGAACGACCGCTCCAATCCAAGTCGCTTTCGAGATTGTTTTTTTGTTCTCCATAAATGAACTCTCCAATCGCAATTTATTTTAGATAGTTCGAAGATGAAATCAACAAGACGTATATCGAAATTTCAAAAAAGAACGCCAACGGCCACTGTCTTTTGATTTAAAGACCGACGGGCCAGGCGGTTTTCCGTTGATAAAGCAATGAGACGAGGCGTATAGGCGTTTTTTGTTTACTCGTAAACCGCGGTCAAGTTGATGACGGGGGTATCGGTGTCAATCTCCGGGAAGTTCCCTGCCGTCAGAATGAGCGAATCGTTCACGGAGAAGGTGATGGTCGCATTGCTAGAGGAAGTCGCTTCATATCCGCTCGCGGTCCTCTTGCGGTAGGAGATGGAATGGGAGGGGCTACCCGAATTGGCGTAGGTATAGGAAGTCAGTTTCTTGCCCGCCACAGTGAAGGTCGGGTGAAGGTTGAACAAAGGGAAATAATAAGGGCTTTGGAGGTTGACCTTGGTCTCCAAGGGGGTTTGGTTCTCATAGGAAACCTTGATATAGGTGTTATTCTTCCAGGAAGCGTATAAGGTAAGGGTTCTATTGTCCAGGGTGGCGAAGCTCGCCAAGGACAGCGTCCCCGTATAAACGTTCGTCTTATCCTTGTCCGTCCATCCGGCGAAGGATTTGTATCCGGAATCGTCCTCGACGGGCAAATCGAAAGAACTGTTCCGTTCCAAGCCTTCATAGGTATGAAGCGCTTTGGTTCCTCCTTCATCCATGAGTCTCACCGTATAGAGCTCTTGCTGAAGCGAGGCGTTATCGTGCTTGATGTCGATGCTCACCCACGCCGAAAGACCGACGGAGACAGAGGAGAGGACGGTCACGGAAGCCAAAAGCAGCCCTAAGGCGAATTGGTTTTTCTTTTTCATTGACCAGAACCTCCGAACGAGAAGCGGAGCCGATAACGGAGATTGGCCAATGGATGGCTGAGCAAATTGCTGTTCACCCCTAAGACCAAGTCGTTGCTCAAAGTGAACGTCAACACGGGTTCTTGGGTCGCATGGGCGTCGATTTTAAAGCGGAGGGTGAAATAGGCGTACTCGCCATTGTCGTCAAAGGAAGGAGATCCGCAGCTGATGCCGGGAGAAGATAAAGCGACGTCAGAGAGGCTCGCATAGTGCCCTTTGGATAAATCCCTTGTTTCATAGAACAAAGGCAAATAAGAGGCTTTCTCGTTGTCGTAGACCCCAAAGGTGCAGCGGAGATCAAACCACGACCCGCCGTTTAAGAAACTGGGCTGTTTGGAACCGGTGAAGGTGAATTTATAGGATAGAAACGAGGTCTCCGCCGTTTCGGTTCCGGAATTCGGTTCGAAGAAATATCGACCCAGGACCGGGTTCTCCGTATTCTCGATCGCCATGTAATCGCCCATGCTTTTTACGAATTCGCCATCGGCGTCGGTTTTGATCTGCCCCGTCCCGTCTTTCTGCTCATTGGCGATGATGTTCCAGGACGCGAAGCCTACGCCGAAAAGGGAGATGGCGCATAAACTGCACAGACCAACTAGAAGCATGTTTCTGGTTTTGACTCTGCGAATCCCCATCCTCACGCCCCCTTGTATATCGGCCTCATCAGCGAATCGCAGAGATGACCCTCAGCGTCGAACCAATAAAGGCCGGCTTTGATCGGATTGTTCGAAGCATCTTGGACGTCATTGGTCTTAGAGACATAGCAGGTCGAATTCTTGACGATGGACCCATCGTCTTTCGCGTAGTAGATATAGTTGTCCGAGGATTGGAACAAGCCGATGCCGACGATGACGCCATCGATATAGGCCTTCGCATTCTTCGTATAGAGGGCCCCCGTTATGGTTGGGCTAGCATCATCCCTTTTGATCTTGCCGTCCGAGCCAAATACGTAGGAACCAGCGCAAAGGAAACCATTCAGTTTGTCATTCAGCGCATACGTCCCGTCTTTATAGGCGTAGTTGTTCTCGCCGAAGTAGTAATAATAGCCATCCGATGTCCTATAGAGCCCTTTGTTCTTAACCACAACGCCGTTTTCGATCAAATAGGTTTGGTTATCCAAATCGTTGGCATAGATATCGCTATAAGTAGTTTTAATGCGGCCGCTCTCGAATAAATAGATATCGCTCGAATTCCCATCTGGAGACGGAGCGAAATAAAGTCCAGAGACCCTGGCGTCGTCCGGATTTGTCGCCCTAGTCGGATCGTAGAAGGTTTCGTTGCCCCCAGCAGGCCCCGCGGTGGTCCACCCGCCCTCGAAGGCAATGAAGGTTTGATTTGCGTTGTATTCCGATTTAGAGACGCGGTTGCCTGGAACGTGGTATTCAGACGTCTCGTTTTCGTTATACCAGAAGAGAATCGCATGAATTCCCAATTTCGCTTTAGCGGTTTCAGCCGTAGGGAAAACTAATAGCTCGCCGAGCGTCACTTCCTGGGTGAAGGCTTTCGTCCCATCCTTGGTTTTAAAGGTAAGGGTAACAACGATTAGAACACGCCATTTCCCGGAAGAAGGATCATAAGACATGGCTTCGTTCTGAGCGACGGGTTCATGCCAAGAGGTATAGACGGTAACGGAGTCATACGTAACCTTATATTCTAGCTTGTTTGGATGGCTTCCACTCAGGTATTGTCGTTCCGACGAAGTTTCCGTTCCTTGCTCGCTCCGGCCTGTCAAAATGATTTTCCCCGAAGCGCCCGACCCATTATCGTTTGTGGAGATCACCAGTTTTTCCGTTTGAGACGAAACGTAGAGATAACCGTTAG
>SFUB01000082.1 GCA_004561785.1 bacterium
TCTCTGATTTACTCCAACAATAAAACTGGCTTGGAGGCGGCGTTACAAGAAAACGGGTTTTCCTGTCTCTATGACCGCGCTTTGCTCCCGGAAGGGGCGAAAACCGGGATGTATGATACCGCCCGTTGGATCGTCGCGAGTTACCTCCTCTCCCAGGGCCTTGATCCGAACCTCACCGATCGCGATGGGTCTAAGGAAGGAGACATTTCCTCTTCTCTTCAACAGGAGATCATCGCTTCCGTCACGAAAGCTGGATTCTCAGAACTCGCGAATGACGCATTGAAGCGCGACGTCGCCAATGGAAGGATCGATGTTTGCTTCGCTCAGCTCGGAGACTACTTCGATGGGCTTTATCTTCTGCTCAATGGGAATTCCGATCCCTCCCATTATCGGGTTTTCGTTCCGAAGGTGACGTCGGCTTTCTTCGACGGTATGGTCATCCCCTCAACTTGTCAGAACTACGATCTCGCCAACGCTTTCATCAATTTCATGCTGGACGAATCCCATGCCTATCAAAACGCAAGGGCGATTGGATATAGCCCTTGCCTAAAAGCGGTGAAAGAAGAGTTCGAAGAGGAGGCCAAACGAGGCGGAGAGTACTACCCCGGCTTATCCATGGAGGACTTTCTTGCCTCTTATCCCAATTACCTAAACCCTCTTTTTGGAGTTGAAACGTGCTATATGTTCGAAGCCAAATCCAAGGATTATCTGACAACTTGTGAGACCATCCTCAACAATTTATCCCTTTGACTTGAAGCGAAGTGGCCTATCATTCTTTTGTTCTATGCCTAGTCTTGTATACGTCGACAAAACCACCTGCCCCGAAACGAAGAAGGCTCAAAGATACTTCGCCTTATCTTCTTTATATGAGGTAACGGTATTCTCCTTTTTGACTCTGTTCCTGAACGAATGCCGGAAGAATCTAGGATGGAGCAGTTGGATGTCCTCTTTATCCTTGTTTCTGCCGCCCTTTGTTGCCTCTATTGCCATTTTCGCCTCCTCGTTTTTCGTTTCCCATCACCAAAGCAATCTTAAGGCCATGCGGGTCTTGACCGCCTCTTCCTTCGTGCTGCTTCTTGCTTTTGGGATTTTTGGTTTCTTTATGCCGACTGGGCTTGACGCATCGGGCCTAGTCACGAATTCGCTGGCGTATTACGGCCTTTTCGCGTTCCTTTTGGTTTTCCCATCCTTGCTCATGGGGGCCCATTGGTCGTTTTTGTCCTTTCAGACTTCGACTTTTGCGGACATCAATCATATGGAGCACACCCGCTTTGGGCATATCTCCGTTTTCGGCCCTTTGGTGAGCTGGATCGTTTCCCCGCTTGCAGGTCTCGTCGCGGAGAGTTTCTTTCATAGCTATCGAGGCTATCTGCTCTTGTTTCTCTGCGCAGCGCCTTTGCTGATCTTGGAATTCGCCTTCACGTTCGCTTTCAAATCCTATGATCCTGCTTCGTTCCATGACGAGGAAGACGAGAAAACCTCCTATCGGACTTTATTCGCGAATAAGACCTATCTCCTTTATCTCATCTCCGCTTGCCTTTGGGTGCCTTCGATTTGGGCTGGAGAGTCTCTGGTTTCCTCTTACTGGACGAGCTTAGAGGGGGCTGGAGGCGCCTTAAATGCTTTCAATGGCTTCAGCTATGGCTGCTACCTATCCTTGTCTTATTTGCTGGAGTTCCTTTTCCTTTATTTCAATACAAAGGTCGGTTTTGGGAAAAAGGCCATCGGAGCGATGAACCTCTCCTTCGCTTTGCTGCTTTTCGGCGCGGCTAGCTTCGGAGTTCTATCCTATTTCTTCACTGTTCCGCCCGAGGATGGCTTGTATCTTGCGATCGGGATCATCGCCCTTCATTCAAGCAAAGGGATGGCCAATGGGCTTTATAGTTCCACCAACGTATGCCTGCTCAACCATATCCTTGGGCCAAAGCATCGCCGAAAAGCGGTTTTCCTCGCCCCGGCCTTATATCAATTCATCAATGCTTTTCTGCAGATGAGCTATCCCTTCTTGAACCAGGCTCGGCACATCGCCTTCTTCGTTTTGTCTGGTCTCGCCCTCGTTGGCTTGATCCTTTCGTTCGTTTTGGATATCCCTTTGCTCCATCCAAGCAAAAGCAAAGGCACGCATTAACTCTTTTTTCGCTTCAGGTTCCGAAACAAATAGAGAACGCCTTTGACTAAGAACGCGCCCGCCAAAAGCAGAACCAAGACCATGACGATGGTCGCTCCGGGTTTGAAATCAAGATAATAGGCCCCCGTTAGGCCTAGGCCCATAGATAGCAAAGAGAACAGCAAAGAGAACCCCACCGTGGCTTTATATCCCTTCTTAAGCTGCAGCGCGATCGCCGTGGGCAAAACAACTAAGGAAGTGACGACCAGCGATCCCACCACTTTAGCCGAGATCGCGATGGCGACGGAGAACAAGAGATCTTGGAAGAAGGTAAGGGTCCTCACTTTGATTCCGGATACCTTTGCTTCGGACTCGGAATAGAGGCAGGCGAAAATCTGGGGAGCGAACAAAACCGAGAACAAGACGGTAAGGGCGAAAAGGCCGAGAGTTAGATAGAGCTCCGTATCCGTGATGAGCAAAATGGAACCGAATAGGTAGGAGTCGAAATTGGAAGCCGAAGTGAAACTGGACAAGATACCCGCCAAAGCGATGGATGCGCTTAAGACGACAGAAACTCCGATTTCGCTGAATTTGCTGAATTTTTTGCGGAGCAATTCGATGATGAGAAAGGCGACGACGCAGCAAAGGATGGAAGTCCAAAGGGGATTAAGGCCCGCGGCCAACCCAATCCCCACCCCAGCTAAGGAAGAATGGGCGAGGGCATCTCCGGAAGAAGAAAGGCGTTTGAAGACGACGCTGCTCCCCAACAAGGGGATGACGATTCCTAACAATAGGCAAACCGCGAACGCCACTTGCATGAATCTATAGGTCAACATGATGGTGCCCCCTTTCCAGCTCATGCTCATAGGTCAGCATTTGGCCTTGCTCAATGAAATAGACGGTGTCCGCTTTTTCTAAATCGTGGGGATGATGGGAAACGAATAAGACGCCAATGCCCTTTTCATGGAGATTCTCAATGAGACGGACAAAATGATCGTGGGATTCCTCGTCCATGCCCGCGTCGGGCTCATCTAGGACGATGAGACTGGGGCTCGATAGGATCGCCTTTGCCACCTTGACCCTTTGCAGTTGGCCCCCGGAGAGTTCGCTGATGAGGCGCTTCCGGAAGGGCAATAAATCCATTTCCCTCAACGTCTCCTCGATTTTCTTCTTCCCCTTCCAGGGGATGCGGATGCGCTCATCCACCAAACCCAAGGAGACTACTTCTTCCACGGTCGCCGGGAAACTGGAATCGGACAAGGAAGTAGTCTGAGCGATGTAAGAGCTTTTCCTCTCTTTGATTTCAACCTTTCCCTTGCTTGGCTTCAGCAAGCCCAAAGCCAAGCGAAGAAAGGTGGATTTGCCCCCTCCGTTCGGCCCGAGGATCCCAACGAATTCCCCGTCCTTCATCGTGAAGTTCACATTCGAAAGAACGGGGGTATTGGGGTAAGAGAAAGACACGTTTTCGAAAACGATCATCGGCATGCCTCCCAAATCTTCTCGCAATTGGCTTTCATGACGGAAAGATAGTCTTCCGTCCTTTCTTCTTCAGCGCTCAGCCCTTCCAAGGCGTTAAGATTATCGATTTTCGCCCCGGTCTGCTTCGCGATCATCTCGGCGATGTCCTTGGGCGCGAGCTCTTCATAGAAGATCGTCGAAACTTGATAACGTTCCATCGTCTCCATGATTTCCTGGAGCTTCTTTGGGGTTGGCTCTTGATTGGGGCTCAGCCCGGAAACGTAGATCTGGGTAAGCCCGAGGTCTTGGCATAGATAGCCAAACGCCGCGTGGGATACCACTAGATATGGATGCGATATGTCTTTGAATCGCGCTTCGATCTCTTTTTGGGTTTCCAAGAAGAGCTCCGCTTGCTCTTCGTAATTGCTTTGGTAGAAAGAAGCGTTCGCGGGGTCGATTTCTTGGACGACGCTTAGGATGTTCTTCATCATCGAAACGCCGTTTCGAAGGGAAAGCCAGACATGGGGATCTCTAATCCCGTTTATCTCTAAAGTGGATATCCCTTCCGTGACGACGTGGGTTTTTTCTTCGATCTCCTTGGGCAAGGAGGAGGCGTATCCTTCCATGCCGAGGCCATTGAGCAGGATCGCTTTGGATTTGACCATCTTCATGACTTCCCTGACCGTAGGCTCATAGTCGTGCGGCTCGGCTCCATAGGGAGTTAGGTTATGAATCTCCATCTTCCCTTTGGTGATTCTTTTGGCCAAATCGTAGATCGGATAG
>SFUB01000015.1 GCA_004561785.1 bacterium
AAGATCTGATGGTTGGTCAGATCAGTTTCTATGTGTTTTGTTGCTGCGTCGTCAGGATGGATGGTTTTGTGCAAAACCGGATAAACGAGTTTGTGCAGCAACAAGTCTAGTGTTTATCGACGTTTTTCAATGATAACGACACCACCGTCTCTACATGTGATGTCTGGGGGAACATATCGAAGGGTTGGACCGATTCCACGCGGTAGCTCTTCTGAAGATAAGACACGTCCCTGGCCAAAGTGCTGGGGTCGCACGAAACATAGACCACTCGGTTTGGCTTCAAGGCAAGCAAAGCATTCAAGAAGTGTTGATCTGAGCCCTTGCGAGGGGGATCCATAAACAAGACATCCACCTTCTCTTTGTTGCGCGCCATCCTCACCATGAAGGAGCTCGCATCATCGCAATACATAGAGAAGTTCTCAACGTGGTTTCTCTGCGCGTTCTTGACTCCGTCCCTGACGGCTTGGGGGACGAGTTCCACCGAAAGGACCTGCTTGCAATGCTTCGCGGCGATGAGACCGATGGTGCCGATCCCGGAATAGGCGTCGAAGACGATGTCGTCTTTGGTGAGATGGGCCGCCTCCATCGCGGCGGAGTAGAGTTTCTCGGTGATGACGGGGTTGGTCTGATAGAAAGATTTCGCAGAGATCTTGAAGGAGAGCCCGCATAAGGAGTCCTCGATATACCCTTTCCCGTAGAGGACGCGTTCTTTCTCGCCCAGGATGACGTTGGTGTCTCTGGAGTTGATGTTCTGAACCACCGTGGTGATCTCCGGGCAGGCTTTGGTCAGCGCGGACACGAAGTTCCCGCGGCTTGGGAAAGAATCGACCGTGGTGACCAAAACGACCATGATCTGCTTTTGGTAATAGGAGGTTCGGATCAACACATGACGGAGGATTCCCCTTCTCTCGTCTTCCAAATAAGGATCCACGTGCATCGATTTGCAGAGCTCCTTGATCTTGTCAAGGATCGCCGTCGCGCGTTCGTCTTCGATCGCGCACTCCTTCACGGGGACGATCACGTGGGTGTTCTGTTTATAGAAGCCACAGTAGACGTTCCCTTTTCTATCCTTGCCGAAAGGCATTTGGATTTTGTTCCGGTAATGGAAGGGATCTTCCATCCCCACGCAGGGGGAGACATCCACATCCATGTGGCCGACCTTCTTGAATTGTTCCCGCACTTTCTTGGATTTGTATTCGAGCTGAGCCTTGTAGGAAAGCTGCTGAAAGCAGCATCCCCCGCAGGAGTGGCAGATTTTGCATTTCGGAGAGATGCGCTCCGGGGATACTTTCGTCAGGGATTTTACTTCCCCGAACAAAGCCCCCGCGCGGCGATAGATGGCCTCCACCTCGCCTTCTTCGCCCGGGAACATCCCATCGACGAAGACGACGTCGGAGCCTGCTTTGAAAACGCCCTTCCCCTCAAAGGAAAGATCGACGCAGGTCCCTTTGAGCACCTCGGGTCGCATCCCTTTCATCAGGCGGCCGCCTTCTCTTTCGGCGCGGCCATCATCTCAGCGATGGCTTGGATTTCTTTTTCGACGTCGAGACGGGGGAAGAGCTGGTCTCCCTTGACGACCTTATGGCCGGAAAGGAAGCCGAGACGCTCGATGTTTCCATACTCTCTTTCCTCTTGTTCGCAGCCCAAAGCATCGAAGATGGCGTCAGATTTATGGACGAGGACCGGCTTCATCATCATGCCGGCGCTATAAAGGACATGGGCCAGATGCGCCATGGCGGATTCGAGTTCTTCTTTCTTGCTCGGATCTTTGGCCAGAGCCCAAGGGGCCTTCTCCTCGATGTACTTGTTGGCCCTGGAAACCAGGTTCATGACTTCCACATAGGCCTCGGAGACCTTGAGTTCATCGTTATAGGACTCATAGGCCGTTTTGGTCTTCAAGGTCAAAGAGGAGAGCTCTTTGTCGAGCTCATCCAAATCGCCCTTCCAGGCGGGAATGACCCCGTCGAAGTATTTGAGGATCATGGAGGCGGTGCGGTTCAGCAAATTGCCCAGGTTGTTGGCCAAATCCTGATTCACGCGGGTCACGAATTGCTCCGGGGTAAAAGTTCCGTCTTGGCCGAACGGGACCTCGGAAAGCAAATAGTAGCGCACCGCGTCGACGCCGTAGCGGTCGATGAGGGGGTAGGCCGAAATGGCGTTGCCCCTGGATTTGGACATCTTGCCGTCCTTCATCATGAGCAAGCCGTGGACGAACACGCGATTCGGCTGGCGGAGGCCCAAGGACTGCAAGAACATCGGCCAATAGATGGTGTGGAAACGGGTGATGTCCGCCCCGATGACGTGGACGATCTCGGTAGAAGGGTCCTCCCAGAATTCTTTGAACTTCTCATTGTTCTCTTGGAGGTAGCCAAGGGCGGTGATGTAGTTGGTCAAGGCATCGAGCCAGACATAGACCACATGCTCAGGGTTCTCCTTGACCTGGATCCCCCAGTCAAAGGAGGTGCGGGAAACGCAGAGGTCCTGAAGACCCGGCTTAATGAAAGTATTGACCATCTCGTTCTTCTTCGAGACCGGGGTGATGAAATCGGGGTTCTTGGAATAGAAATCCAAAAGGGAATCGACGTATTTCCCGCAGCGGAAGAAATACGCGGGTTCATCCTTTTTCTCCACGGGGCGGTGGCATTCCGGGCAAAGATGCTCCGGGCCCACTTGGGTCTCGGTCCAATAAGATTCCTCATGGACGCAATACCAGCCGGTGTAGGAGGAAAGATAGATGTCGTCTTGGGCAAGCATCCTCGAGAAGATCTTTTGAACGGTCTCGACGTGGCGCTTGTCGGTGGTCCGGATGAAATCGTCGTTGGAGATTTCCATGGCTTTCCACAAAGGAAGGAATTTGTCGTTGACGATCTCGTCCACGAATTCCTGCGGGGTCACGCCTTTGGCGGCGGCGTTGTCTTCGATTTTCTCCCCGTGCTCATCGGTTCCGGTGAGGAAGAAAACGTCATACCCCCTAAGCCTTTTGCCACGGGCGATGATGTCGCACAAAGTAGTGCAATAGGCATGCCCAAGGTGAGGGGAAGCGCTAGGGTAATAGATCGGGGTCGTGATGTAGAATTTCTTGCTCATGGGTTTCTCCTTTCGCCCTGCAGGCCTCTGGATGGGGCTATTTTACCATCGCTCGGCGAGAAAGGCAGTTCTTCCCTATTGGGAAGAGAAAAGCCACCCCGAAGGATGGCTCGACTTCTAAGCTAGGCTTATTTGCCGTTGTTCTGGGCTTTGGCGAGCTTCTTGTTGAAGCGATCGATGCGGCCATCGGCTTGGACGAACCTCTGCTTGCCCGTGTAGAAGGGGTGGCAGTTCGAGCAGGTGTCAACCTTGATGTCCCCAGCGGTGGAACCCGTCTCGAAGACGGCTCCGCAGGTGGTGCAGGTGACCTTGCAGTGGTGGTAGTCCGGATGGATGTCTTTCTTCATTTCCCTTACTCCTTTCGCCGTGCGCCACACAGGTGCACAGAGAGTTAGCGCGTTGCGCATTAGTTAAGATACACGCCTTTGCCCCTACGGGCAAGGATTATTTCCGGGAGTCTAACCCCCTTACAAAGCAATCTCTTCCCCCGCTCTTACGAGCATCGACTTCGGATAGGAGACCTTCATGTCTTGCTTGATGTCGAAAAGCATGCCCGGGTGCATGTGATACGGGATAAGGTGCTCCGGATGGATGATTTCCGCGCAGCGGGTGGCTTCCTCCGGGCCCATGTTGAAGACGCCGTCGATCGGCAGAAAACAATAGGTTATCCCCAGTTTGCCGATTCTCTCCATCTCCGGGGTGTAGTCCGTATCGCCCGCGACGTAGATCTTCTTGCCCTCCAAAGAAAGCACATAGCCCACGCATTCAGAGACGTCGTGGTTCTTGTTGTAGGCGGGGACGGGTTCGATATCCACGCCGAAATAGGAGAAAGAATGATACACGCCTCCGCTATAAGCGTCTTTGGAACGAATCACGATGGTCCGATCGGTCAAGGGAACGAGGTGAATGGCGTTATGGTCGTAATGCTCGTGGGTTATGAGGACCAAATCCGCAGGCAGGTCATAACCTTCCCCGGCATAGGGATCGATGTAGATCACTTTGTTTCCCTCGGTGATGAGGCGCAGGGAAGCGTGCCCCTGGTAAAGAAGTTTTGCCATGATCCGATTATAACCTCTTTTTCCATGGAAAAAGGCTTGATGGTTTGGCTAGGGGTGCTAGTCTTCTAGCCACAACGAAAGGAGTTCAACATGATTTCTAAATCGCTCGCCTTGGAAGTCCTCAACGCCGCCCTGTCTACGGGCGGGGACTACGCCGAGATCTATTTGGAACACAATATCCCAGACGTCATCGCCGTCGAGAACGGGATCGTCGAAGACTGCGCCAGCGCGGAAAGCTATGGAGCCGGCATCCGCATCCTGAAGGGGATTCGCTCCGTCTATGGCTACACCTCCGACTTAAGCCGCAAATCCCTCTTAAGCCTCGCTTCTTCCCTATCCTCGTGCTATGAAGGGGAAAGGGTTTTGACCGTCGAGAAGATTGTCAAAAAGAAAGTCCGCAACATCAACCCCATCCAAACCCACATCGGGGACGTGCCGATGGAGGAGAAAATAGCCTATCTTAAGGAATGCAACGAGATTACCCGCGCCGTCGATCCGCGCTTGGTTCGCGTAAGGAGCGGCCTTTACTACAACCGCAAGGACATCGAGATCTTTAACGCCGAATCCGCGATCGGATGCCAGTTTGAGAACTTCGAGGAAAGGGGGCGCCTAAGCCTCACCGCGATCGCCGCGGGGGAAGACGGCCAAATGGAGTCCGATTTCTCAGGGCCCGGACGCTTCAGCGGCTGGGAGTGGTTCAAAAACGAATTGGACTACAAAGCAAAGGCAAAGGAGGTTGGCGAAAAGGCCATCCTGATGCTCACGGCGAAGGAATGCCCGAGCGGGCGTTACACGGTCGTGATCGCAAACGGCTGGGGCGGAGTCCTCTTCCACGAGGCCTGCGGGCACTCCCTGGAAGCCACCGCCACCGCGAAGAAGCTATCCGTCTTCTCCGATTCAATCGGCAAGCAGATCGCCTCGCCTTTGGTGACCGCCTATGACGACGGCACCATGCCCAACGAATGGGGATCCAATAACATCGACTCCGAAGGCAACCCCACGAAGAAGAACCCGCTTATCAAAAACGGGATCTGCGTGGGTTTCCTGGTGGATAAGGCCAACGGCAGAAGGCTCAACATGGAGGCCAACGGGTGCTCCAGGAGGCAAAGCTACCGCTTCGCCCCCACTTCCCGCATGTCCAATACCTACATCGCCGCTGGGAAAGACAAAAAAGAAGACATCATCAAAGATACGAAGCTAGGCATCTACGTCGCCAACTTCGGCGGCGGATCGGTCGAGCCCGCAACCGGGGAATTCAACTTCTCGGCCTCGGAAGCCTACATCATCCGCGATGGCAAGATCTGCGAGCCGATCAAGGGGTGCACCCTCATCGGATCGGGCAAAGAGGTCTTGGAGAACATCGACCGCGTCGGAGACGACTTGGAATTGGGCCAAGGCAACTGCGGCTCCCTGTCCGGCTACATCCCCGTAAACGTTGGCCAGCCCACCATCCGCATCAAGGAAATCACCGTCGGGGGGAGAGGAGGTAAACTAGAATGAATCTCAACCGCTTTTTCGAGCTCGCCAAAGAGAAGGGCATCGCGGAGAGCCAACTCCAAATCAGCAAAAGCTCCTCCGTCTCGATCGGACTATTCCATCGCGAGATCGACACCTACAAAGTGACTTCGAGCCAGTCCATCATCGCCTGTGGCACCTACAACGGCAAATTCGCCACCGCAAACACCCAGAAGTTGGACAAAGACACTTTCGAATACCTGATCGAGCAGATCATCCGCGGGGCCACCTATGTCGAAAAGCCCAATGAGGTCGGAATCTTTCCGGGATCCCCGAAATACAAAAAGGGATCCGTCTACTCCAAAGCGTTGGAGGAGACTCCGATTTCCGAGAAGATTGCCCTGCTCAAGAAGGTCGAAGAAGACATCTACAAAGCAGACCCGATGGTCACCGACGCCGACTCGGTCCGATACGAGGAATCTTCCTCCGAGTCCATCTTCATGAATTCCTTCGGTCTAAAGCTCCGCCAAAAGAGCAACTACGCCTCCATCGTCGCCGGAGCGGTGCTCCGCGACGGGGAAGAAACCAAAACGTATTACGATTTCTTCGTCGGCAACGACCTATCCGACTTCCACGAAGAAGAATTCGTGAAAGGGATCGTCGATGGGGCAAAGAAGAAGCTCGGCGGCAAGAGCTGCCCCTCCGGGAAATACCCGACCATCCTCTCTCAGGAAGTCGCAAGTTCCCTGACCGACTATTTCCTCAGCGCGGCGATCGCCGACGACGTCCAACGCCACTCCTCCTTCTTGGAGGGGAAGCTCGGCCAGAAGGTCGCTTCCAGCAAAGTCAGCATCCAAGAGAAGCCGTTGACCAAGAACATCTATTTCTCTTACTTCGATTCCGAAGGCGTGGCCTGCAAAAACAAAGACGTCATCAAAAACGGGACTTTGGTCACCTACTTCTATAACCGTGAGACGGCGAAGAAGGACGGGGTCGAATCCACCGGCAATGCCGTCTGGGGCGCCAACCGCATGGGGACGGGCTATGGGAACCTCTTCGTCAAGCCGGGCAAGAAGAGCTTTGATGAATTGATCTCCGATATCAAAGAAGGGGTCTACATCACCGAGGTGGCCGGACTTGGAACGGGGATGAACCCCGTTTCGGGGGACTTTTCCTGCCAAGCGGAAGGGTTCTTAATCAAAGATGGGAAGGTCGATCGTCCCCTATCCCTGATTACCCTATCCGGGAACCTCCTCAAGATGTTCCGCGACTGCCAAGGGTTCGGCAGCGACGTCAAGATGACCGATTCCAGCATCAGCATCGCTTCGATGCGCATCAAATCCATGTCCATCGGCGGAGAATAAAACCGCGAAGAAAAAATCGGCAGCCTCTGCGTTGCCGATTTTCTTTCGCCTTATTTCGCCTCTTCCTGATGCTCAATGAAGTCGGCTTGGATGTCCCAGCCAGGGTGCATTTTCTTAAGCAGGGAATAGGAGGAATTCAATAAGATCTTCTCGCTTTCCAAAGCCACCCCGGTGACTTTCTTCTCAAGGCGTTCAACCTTGTCGAAAGCCCAGCTCACCTCGGAATCGCTTTCTTCTAGAATCCCCGAGATCAGGGCGTAGCAGCGAAGCGCGGGGAGAGAGGCGAGCGAAGCGATGTAGCGCCGGTCCGCGTCGGACATGCCTTCGTAGTAGTCTTTGGCCTCCCCTTTCTTCTCCAAAAGGAGCAGCAAGGCCAGTTTTTGGCAGGAAGCCTCTTGAACCACGGATTTGGAGACGCCTTTCTGAGCGGAAGCGATCGCCGAGAAGATGGCGAGGGCTTCTTCTGGTTTCCCTTCTTTGATTTTCCGATAGGCGGCGAGGGAATTGAGGGTCGCCGTGAAGTCGGAGATCTCGTTATACAAGGGGAGGTTTTCCAAGGCCTGCTCTTTGTTCTCGGAATGCTCCGCGAGGAGGATCTGGTTATAGGCCACGCGGTTGACGGGCTTAGAAAGAAGGATGAGGAGATACCCATCCGTGATGGAGTCGAGGTGGGCCGGGATGGCGTTATAGACGAAGATCATGCCGCCGATGGCCAAGATGACGTAACTTCCGACCGGGACCCAAGTGGCGCTTTGGAAAACGGCGGCCAAGACGAGAAGCACGATGACCTCAAGCAAGTACCCGAGCATCGGGAATAGAATCATCCCGGTCGGGTTGGATTTCTCGGGGTCTTTCGGGTTGACTTTGGTTTCTCCGGTCAACCCTTCGAACGAAGCGAAGGTGAAAAGCTTTTCTTTCCGGCTTTTCCTTTTTTTGAAGGTCATGCTGAGAACGCAGACGCTGAGGATCTGATAGCCACCGCTTGCGGCGCCGAGCATATGGAGAAGCTCAAGCCCGGCGGAATTAACGATGACGCCGACGATCACGGAAACCACGACGATGACCACCGCTTCCGGAGTTGAAAGGGAACTTCCTTTGATAGTCGGGGAAATGACGAGCAAGCCCACCAACAAGGCAATCGCGAACATGGCTATATAAGCCAGGAAGGTCGCGAAGTCATTTTTCTTCAGAAGATTGTTCATATACAACAAAAGCCTCCTTAATCGAGCAGGCTCCTATAAATCGCTTCGATGTCCTGCCGATTCAGTGATTGGGGGTAACAGCCAATCACACGTGTTCCGTTACCGCTAGCCAAATCGCTCAGGGCTTCTATATCAGACTCGCCGATGCCAACCTCCTTGAACGAAGTGGGCATCCCGACGGAATGGAAGAACTTTTTCATTTCCGCGACGCCTATTATAGCGGTTTCCAGAATGTCTTTGCCCTCCAATTTGAAAAGGCGCCTCCCCATCTGGGCAAATTTCTCCGGATGGGCGGGCAAAACGTATTTCGCCCAAGCCGGGAATAAAAGGGCAACCCCAGCCCCATGGGTGATGTCGGGACGGTACCCGCTCAAGGCGTGCTCCAGCGGATGGACGACGAAGGGGCATTTCTTGCCGATCCCAGTATAGCCGTTGTGAGAAAGCGAGCTGTCGAGCATCAAAGCGGCCCTGGCTTCATAGTCGCAGGGGTTTTTCAAAGCCCTCTTCCCCGCCTCCATGACGTTGGCGACCAAATCCAAGGCCCAATCGTCGGACAACTGAAGGGAATCCGATTCCCCAAAGAAACGTTCCAAGGAGTGCATCATGATGTCGGAGAAGCCGGCCGCGGTCTGATAAGGCGAAACGGTGTAGGTGAGCTCCGGGTTTTCAATGGCGAAAAGCGGCCGAATCAAATCGGAATTGAAACCTTGCTTCACCGAGGTCGAATCGTTTGAGATCACGCAGGAATTAGACATCTCGCTGCCGGCGCTTGCGATGGTGAGGATGACGCCAACCGGCAAAGTCTTTTCCGGAGCGGCTTTCTTCAAATTGAAGTCGAACGGATCGCCATCGTAAAAATATCCGACGCCAATGGATTTTGCCGCGTCAATAACCGATCCGCCACCCACCGCCAATAGCAAATCCGGTTTGAATTTGCGGGCTTTTTCAATGCCGTCTTTCACGGATTGAAGAGTTGGATTTGCGCGGATCCCGCTCAATTCCTCAAAAGAAACGCCATTTTGCGACATCTCCGAAACGACTTTATCGTAAAGTCCGCTTCTTTTGATTGAGCCTCCTCCATAGATCAAAAAGACTCTTTTGAACCCGTATTCGCGAAGCAATCCGCCGAGGCGTTCTTCGCTTTTCTTTCCGAAAACGATTCGGGTCGGGGCGACGAAATCGAAGTCGATCATCTCGATTCCTCCTTTTTGCCCAAGTTGATTAAAGAGGGCAATAGATAAGACAAGGCATTATCCACGAAACGATTCATATAATGGGAGAACCGTTCCGGGGTTAATTTAACATCCTTCATGCAAAAGCCGATTTCATCCGCGAGGATTCTGGAGAACCGACGGGACAGATTCCTCACCCCCTCCTTCTTGAGACCGATCGTCTCATCGTCCACCCAAAGGGAGAAGAGTTTCGCGTTGAGCTTTCCAAAAACGAAATCGTCGGTCAGATCCCGACCCGCTGAGTTGTAAGTCGAACGAAGAAAGGAAAAGTTCCCTTTCGCATAGGTCAGGAATGCGCTGATCGATTTCTTCGCGTCTTTCGCATTGTTGAGCGAGGAAAGATCTTCATTGAGAAAAATAGCCGCGATCAGGTCATATATATCTTGGTAATGGTAATAGAAGGTTTGCCGGTGGCATTTGCACTTCTCGCAAAGCGCCGTGACGTTGATTTCCTCCAAGGGCATGGTTTCCATCATGCTTTTGAGCGCATACTTGAATTTCGCTTCGGTTATCATGTTCATTCACTCCTCAGGCAAAGAACCGGGTCCTTTCTCGCGGCCATCCTAGAAGGAATGAGCCCGCTTATAAATGAAAGGGCCATGGAAACAAGAATTAGAAGAACCCCGGACAGAGGATTCAGGCGGGCGATCTCGCCCAAGTTGTTGGAAGGGAACATCCCATTCAAAAAGGAATTTAACGGAAGGCAAGCAAGCGCGGAAAGGCCAACTCCAAGGCCCCCCGCGACCAATCCGACGAATAGGCATTCCAATTCAAACAAGCGCCCAACGTCGCTTTTCCTTGCCCCACAAGAACGTAAAACGCCGATTTCCCGAGTCCGCTCAAGGACCGACAAATAGGTGATGATCGCCGTCATGATCGAGGAAACGATTAAGGAAACGGAGGCGAAGACCACTAAAACGATGGACAGAACCTGAACGAGGGCCCCCAAAGAAGAGGTGAAATCCGTCATGATGTCGACATAGTCGTTGGTTTGATCCGGATGAAGTTCGTTCCAAGCATCCAAATAGGAAACCAAGGCGGCTTTGGTCGATACGGATGAGGGGAAAATCAAAATCGAATCCACCAAGGAATAAGAGTTCATGGAAGCGAGATATTCGATGATTCCATTATCCAAAGCGGAGGTGAAGAAATCAGGTCCAAGCGTCAAACCATCATTCAACGTCGCGTCTAAAAGAAGCTCCTGAAAATTAGCCTGGACGAACGTGGCCCCGTATCCTCGGCAAAACGACAAATAAGAGGAAGGGGAAGTCACGTAAGAAAACGCCCGGGAACGATTCGCCCCCGATAAGATCATGAAGCAGAAAGCAGTGCCCAATTTCGCTTTGAAGTTAGCTAAGTCGTTGGAGGCCTGGTCCACGGAATTCGTTTGCTTGATTTTGGTAATGGCGGAAGCCAAGTAACGGAAGGCTTCCTCAAGCCTCTCTTTGCCATCGAACCCGAATGAGGCCCTGGGCAAAAACCAATTGTCCTTTTGAAGTTCGGCCATCCTCTGGGTGATGGGATTCTCTTGATCAGCAACGATGAGTTTGCTTAAGGCCGGGGTATAAGCGATTGAAGAGGGCATCAATTGAATATACGAGCCTCTTTTCGGGCGCAAAATGCCGACTATTTTGCATTTAATGGGTTTATGCGAGGCTACATCGCTATAGATGTCGGAAGCGCTCGGGGAAACAAATTCGCAAATCTCCTTTGTTTCTTCTTCCGTGGATAAATCGTTAAGTTTTGCGTCGTAAACGCCATCGCCATCGGAATCCGAAATCTCTAAAGACAAGGAGTTATAGGATGGGAAGCTCCGTTTCATGAGGCTCGCCTCCAATTCCCCTTCATTTTTGAACCCATAGTATTCGGAATTGGTGTAGCAACGAAATTCGCTGCCGAGGATGTCATCAAACGATAGGACATCGTTCCCGTCGTCCAGGGTTGCGTCTTGGGCATAGAAGCCCAAAGCCTTCATGGTTTTGAAGTCGATTCGATTGTAGGAATCAAGCACCAAAGCCAGATCGTTCGCGCCCGAAGGGAACTCCCCCGCGATCGTATCGTACAAAGAGGACATATTCTCTTCGTCCCCATAAAGTTCATGGAGGATCGTCCCTGGAAGAGAGGTCAAAGAAGCGATCGTGTATCCAGAGGAAGAGGCGTTCTGATATTGGTTGATCTCGCGCACTTCCCCAGAGGGGTCTTCTTTCATGAAATGATAGGAAAGGCTTTTCCGATAGTACATCACGGACATCGCCGACCCATAGGCAGGGCAGTTTGGATCATCTAGGATCGCGTCCAAATAGGAGAAATACTCATCTGAGAAATTGTTGTAGACAACCTCGGTGTAGGCTTTTCGGGAATCGTATATGTTGACGTTTGGTTCATCCGGGAATTCATTCCCCTTGCTCTGGCTTTCGTAATGGGTTCTTGTTGATAAGGGCGAGAGGGAAATCGGGACGGAGCTCGCGACAGATTTCTCGACCGCGGAGACATAGTTAGAAAAGCCGTTGTTGATCGCCAAAACCAAAGCGACGCCCAAGATCCCGAACGAACAAGACAGGGTTGTCAAGCCCACTCGAGCCTTTTTCCTCGTCAAGGTTTTAAGCGAAGATCCTAAGCAAGATAAGAAGGACATGCGTGTAGTTTTCCTACGAAAACAAATACACGGGTCGCTTGTTTTTGCTTCTGAAGCCTTTTGAGAATCGGAAATGATGCGACCGTCCTTCATGATGATTTGCCTGTCGGAATAAGATTCCGCGAGCTCTTGATTGTGGGTGACCAGAACGACCAACCGTTCTTTTGCGATTTCTTTCAATAGATTCAAGACAGCGATAGAAGACTCCGAATCCAACGCCCCGGTCGGCTCATCGGCAAGGACCAGAGATGGCGAATTCACGATGGAGCGGGCGATGGCAACTCGCTGCTGCTGCCCGCCGGAGAGTTGATTGGGCCTTTTCTTGCTGAGATCGTCAAGGCCGACTTTCTTTAATGCCTCATGAGCGAGTGCAATCCTCTGCCCCCGTTTCGCCCCGGCAATCTCAAGCGGGGGCAAGACGTTTTCGAGGACCGTTTTATAAGGAATAAGGTTGTAATTTTGAAAGACGAAGCCGACATAACGGTTTCGGTAAGCATCCCAATCTGCGTTCTTAAAAGACTGGGTGGAAACGCCATTCACCAAAAAGGAGCCGGAATCTTGATGGTCGAGCCCGCCCAGGAGATTCAAAAGGGTGGTCTTCCCACATCCGGAGGGCCCTAGGATCGAAACGATCCCGTGCCCGCTAAGTTCTAGATTGATATCTTTGAGGGCAGGAAAAACTCCGCTTTGGGTTTTATAGGCCTTATTGACCGAACATAGTTTCAAAGTCAGAGGCGAATCCAATTCTATCCGAGGCTCTTCATCCATCGCTTGAATCATAGCATGAATCCAATCCCAGATTGTCTTTTTTGCCTTTTCTTATACAAAGTAAAGACTGTGTAGGACCTGCAAAACGCAACAAATGCGAACGTTCTTCAATCGTGCTCTTTTCTTCTTCCCTCAAAGAATTTTTTAAGAAGAGTTTCGCATTCGTTTTTGAGTATATTTTTGTCAATCAAAGGTGGCGTATATTCTTTTTTGTAATCAAACACATGATAATTTGATACCACGGCCCCCGCCTTTTCGTCCATCGCTCCGAAACAGACAAATCGCACTCGGGCTTGCAAAATGGCCCCGGCGCACATCAAGCAGGGCTCCAACGTCACATAAAGCGAACAATCGGAAAGATCCCAGCGCCCCAGTGTCTTCGCCGCGAGCTTAAGCGCATTGATTTCCGCGTGCGAGGAGATGTCCAAATCGTTTTCCCTGTGGTTATGACTTCTTGCGATGATCTCACCATTGCGCACGACCACCGCTCCTACGGGGACCTCTCCTTCTTCCAAAGCGGACTCAGCTTCCTTCAAAGCCTCCCGCATATAAAAAGCGCTGTCTTTTTCCATGCTCATCATCATAAAAGAAAACCACCGCACAGAGGCAAACGATTTAAGGCTGCTTGGTTCCCCACCTGACCTGGTTCGTCGTCTTTCCCTTGCGATGGCGGGAACATTATACTCGATTCGCTTCTTCTTTCCAGCCGACAAAAAAAGCCCTCCGAAGAGGGCTGAGGCAAAGCGGCGATTACTTTTTGATCGGCTTGAGGACGGAAAGGCCGCCCATGAACTTACGGAGGGGCTCCGGAATGATAACCGAGCCATCCGCTTGCTGGAATTGCTCAAGGATCGCCGGGAAGACGCGGGAAGTGGCGAGGCCCGACCCGTTGAGCGTGTGGCAGAATTGAACTTTGCCTTCGGCGTCGCGATAGCGGATCATTCCACGGCGAGCCTGATAGTCGCGGGCGTTGGAGACGGAAGAGACTTCCTTGTAGATGTGCATGGAAGGGATCCAGACTTCGATGTCGTAGGTCCTGGCCATGGAATGGGAGCAGTCGCCGGCGGCAAGCTTGTCGACTTGGTAGCAAAGGCCAAGTCCTTCGACAAGTCTCTGGGCCTTCTTGACCATCTCTTCGAAGGCGGCGTCGCTGCCTTCTTTGGTGGTGTATTGGACCATTTCCACTTTGTCGAATTGATAGCCGCGGATCATGCCCCTCTCTTCGGTGCGGTAGGAGCCGGCTTCCTTGCGGTAGCAGGGAGTGTAGGCGAAATATTTCCTCGGGAGATCATCGAGATTGAGGATCTCGTTGCGGTGGAGGTTCACCAAAGCGGTTTCGGCGGTGGGGAGGAGGAACTTCTTGGGTTCGGTCCCCTCAAGCCAAAAGACATCTTCCTTGAATTTCGGGAACTGACCGGCGGTATAGCCGGATTCGTAGTTGAGGATATGAGGCGGGAGGATCATCTCATAGTTGTCCGCGAGGTGGTTCTCGATGAAGTAATTGAGCAAAGCCCACTCTAGACGGGCGCCGAGATTGGTGTAGACCCAGGTGCCGGATCCAGAGATCTTCGCGGCCCTCTTATAGTCGATGAGGCCGAGGGACTCCGCGAGCTCAACGTGGTCTTTCGGGGTGAAGCCTTCGAATTTGGGCTCTTCGCCGAAATGATAGATGGGGCGGTTGTTCTCTTTTTCCCCGGAGGCGAGGTCATCGTCGGGAAGGTTGGGGAGGACTTCGATGAGGCCTTTGATCTCCTCCTCGACTTTGGAAAGTTCCGCCTCGGCTTCCTTGGTGGAAGCGGCGAGGGCTTTGACCTTTGCGAAGATGGCTTGGACGTCTCCGCCTTCCTTCTTTACCTGAGGGACGGACTTTGAGAGGCGGTTCTGCTCGGATTTGGAAGCTTCGACCTCTTTGAGCAGGTCCAAACGCTTCTTGGAAAGGTCCTGAACCGGCTTGGGATCGAAGTCCCAATCTTTTTTCTTGAGAGCGGCCACGACATAGTCGGGCTTTTCGAGAATCAATTTGATGTCAATCATGCGATCTCCTTCTTAAGCGTTTTCTCATAAACGCCGAATAGCTGTTTTGCGAATAGGGGCAGCGCGCAGCTTTCCGCGATGCCGTACCCCGCCATTATAATCGCCTTGTCTTGCTCAAGGTAGAGACGAGAAAGGGCCTTCGAAGCCCCCTCTTCGTCGCGGAATAGAAGCGAATTGACCCCATTTTGCAAGATGGGGTTCACCGTTTGTTGGCCGATGCCGACCACTTCGGCCCCGGAAGCGAAGGCATCAAGCAGACCCATCTGGTCCGGATGCTCGTCGTCGAGGAGCAGGTAGCAGCAGCAGTGCATAAGGGCGCTTCGGTAGACATCGTCTTCCACGATCGGCTGGAAGAAGAGGTTCTCCGGGGATTTCCTCGCCAATGAAGGCAAAGACAAACGGACGGGCATCCCCTTCTTGGTCCCGAAGAAGAAGAACGTCATTTTCGGGGTGAGGGAAGCGAGTTTGCGGAGAGAGTCCAGGGTCTTCTTGTCGTCGTAGGAGCCGATGCAAACGGCGAACTTCTCATCATAGGGGACGCGGAAGTAGCGCATGAAGATGTCCGATTCCACCGTTTTGGAGGAGAAACGGGCCAAATTCACTCCCGGGAGCATGGCGATCGCCCCGCCTTGGGGGCGAAGCGGCTTGACCTTCTCCAGGAATTCTTCCGTGGGGACGAGGACCTCATCGGCTTCCGCAATCATCTTTTCGGCTTTCGGGGATAACTCTTTTCCGTTTTTCCCGGTCAAGAAGCTCGCGGACGGATCATTTTCGCAATAGAAGCAAGAAACGACCGTTTTGATCCCCTTCTTTTTGCAGGAACGGAGGGCTCGCAAATCGAGTGGGGAAAGGAAATGGGCAATATCGGTCGAAGGGGAGGGTTCTTCCTCCCACTCGACTCCGATGGATTCGCAAGCCCCCTTGAGGGTTTTGCGAAGCCTCGCCCCTTCGAAGGCGTCCCCTCTCCTCAAGTGGGGGTAATGGACGCAGACCTTCATGGAAGGTTATTTCGACTCCAGGGAAGCGTCGAGCTCGTCCGGGGTCACGGGTTCTTCCGCACTGACGGGGCCATCCTCGGCGATTTCCTCTTCCTCAGGCTCCTCGGAGGGCTCTTCATGGGGGAGGATGGAGATTGAGGCGACCTTGGCTTTGTCATCGAGGGCGATGATCTTGACGCCCTGGGTATTCCTGCCGGCGATTTTGACTTCTTGGAGAGGCGTGCGGATGACGACGCCGGTGGAGGTGATGACCAAGAGGTCTTCGTCTCCATTGACCGCGCGCACGGCGATGAGGGCGCCGTTTTTGGCGGTCATGTTGAGGGTGGTGACGCCTTTGGCGCCCCTATGGGTCAAGCGGTAGCCGTCGTAATGGCGGATCGACCCATCCTCAGCTTGGATATCGACATCTTTTGCATAGCTGATCTTCCCATAGCCGAGCGTGGTGAGGACGAGGATCTTGTCGCCCTCCTCGGACGTGGTGACGCCGACGATGCGGTTGCCTTCCGGCAGATCCATGCCTTTGTTCCCGGTCGCGGTGCGGCCCATCGGACGGACTTCGTCTTCGGGGAAGGAGACGAGTTTGCCGCCATCGGAGGCCAAAGAAACAATCGCGCCCCCGGAAGTGCGTTTGACGTCGAAGAGGTCATCCCCTTCGCGGAGCCCAACGGCGATCTTTCCGTTCTGGTGGATGGAGGCGTATTCCTGGATCGGGGTGCGTTTGATGAGGCCGTTGACGGAGACGAAGATCAGGTAGTTTCCTTCTGGATAATCATCGCAGGGGACGATGGAGACGACCTTCTCGTCTTTGTCGAGGTTAAGAATGTTCTGGGCGGGGGTGCCTTTGCCGGTGCGGCCCGAATCGGGGATCTGATAGCCGCGGAGGCGGTAAACCTTGCCCAAAGTGGTGAAGAAGAGGATGTCGGTATGGGTCTTGGTGTGGTACATGAGCCTCACGACGTCCCCGGCGGTGGTCTTCATGCCGGTGATGCCGCGCCCGCCGCGATGTTGGGCTTCGAAGGTATCGTCGTCCACCCGTTTGATGTAGTTGTTGCGGGTGAGGGTAATGAGGATGTTCTTCTGGGGGATGAGGTCTTCGTTCTCGATGTCGGCGGCCTCATCGGTGATTTCGGTGCGCCTCTTGTCGCCGAAGCGTCTCTCGATCTCAGAAATTTCCTCGATGAGGAGGTCGACGAGGTTGTCGCGAGAAGAGAGCAGACGGTTGTATTCGGCGATGTTGGCAAGCAATTGGGCTTTCTCGGCTTGGAGTTTGTCTTGCTCCATGCCCTGCAAGCGGCGGAGGGTCATGGCGAGGATCGCCGCGCATTGTTTCTCGTCGAGGCCAAAGGCTTCGTTGAGTTTGGCGGTCGACTCGGCGTCGTCTTTGGAAGAACGGATGATATGAATCACCTCATCGATGTTGTCGTGGGCCAAGATGAGGCCTTCGACGATATGGAGGCGATCGCCATCCCTCTTAAGCAGGAAGCGGGTCCTGCGGGTGAGGACGTCGACTTGGAAATTGACGTAGTTATTGAGAAGGGGGACGATTCCGAGCACCTTCGGAGCCCCATCGACCAAGCAGAGGTTGATGACGCCGAAGTTGGTTTGGAGTTGAGTGTGCTTGAGCAGATTGTTGGCGACGACCTCGGGGATCACGTCCTTGCGGAGTTCAATGACGATGCGGATCCCCTCTTTGTTGGATTCATCGCGGACGTCCGTGATGCCGTCGATCTGTTTGGAGCGGACCAGATCGCCGATGTTGGAGACCATATTGGCCTTGTTGACTTGGTAGGGGATCTCGGTCACGATGATGCGGTTTTTGCCGTTTTCCATCTCCTCGATGTGGTATTTCGAGCGGATGGTGACGGTGCCGACGCCGGTGCGGAAGTAATCCAAAATGCCTTTGCGGCCCAAAACGGTTCCGCCGCTTGGGAAGTCGGGGCCGAGCATGTAGTTCTGGAGGATTTCCTCCGGGGTGATGTCGGGGTTCTTGGCCACGGCGGTCACCGCGTGGATGGTCTCGCTGAGGTTGTGGGGCGGCATGTTGGTGGCCATGCCGACCGCGATGCCTTCCGAGCCGTTGACGATGAGGTTCGGGAAGCGGCAGGGGAGGACTTCCGGCTCAAGCTCGGTGCCGTCGTAGTTATCGACGAAGTTGACCGTGTCGCAGTCGATGTCGCGGACGAGTTCGAGGGAGAGCTTGTTCATCCTCGCCTCGGTATAACGCATGGCGGCAGCTTCGTCGCCGTCGATGTCGCCGAAGTTCCCGTGGCCATCCACGAGGGGGTAGCGCAAGGAGAAATCCTGGGCCAAACGGACCAGGGCCCCATACAGGGCGGAGTCGCCGTGAGGGTGATATTTACCCATGACGTCGCCGACGATGCGGGCGCATTTCTTATAGGGCTTGCTCGGCTGCATGCCGGCTTCGTTCATGCCGAAGATGATGCGGCGCTGAACCGGTTTGAAGCCGTCCCTGACATCAGGGATCGCACGAGCGATGATGACCGACATCGAGTAATCGAGGAAGGCCGTCTTCACTTCGTGGGCGACGTCGCGGTCGGTCAGGCCCGGGATGATGCCGGAGACGGCGGCTTCGTGGCCGAACATCGCGTCTTCGCTTTGCATCCCTTCCCGGGAGCCGGCGCCGAGGAAAGA
Organism: bacterium; assembly: GCA_004561785.1. Lineage (GTDB taxonomy): Bacteria > Bacillota_I > Bacilli_A > RFN20 > CAG-826 > Alloenteromonas. The sequence goes on from SFUB01000015.1 coordinate 18,486, forward strand.
GGAAGCCTCGTCGGCGAGTTCCTCGTCGGTGGCTTTCTCCTCTTCGTCTTCGTTCGTTTTCTTGTTCTCGTCGTTATCCATGTTTCATTCCTCCTATCAGAAGTCGAGGTTCTTGGTAAATTTGGCGTTGGCCACGATGAAATCGCGGCGCGGCTTGACGTCGTCGCCCATGAGGTTGGTGAAGGCCTGTTCGGCTTCCGCGGCGTCGGAAATGGTGATGCGGATCATCTTCCTGGCTTTGGGATCCATGGTGGTCTCCCAGAGCTGCTGGGCGTCCATTTCGCCAAGACCTTTGTATCGCTGGAAGGGATAGCCCGCTTTCAGGCCAAGCTGTTTTTTGAGGACTTCGAGCTGGGCGTCGTTATAGGCGTAATAGGCCGATCCTTTGTAATCGATCTTGTATAGAGGCGGTTGGGCAATGTAGACGTAGCCGCCGTCGATGAGGGGACGCATGAAGCGGTAGAAGAAAGTGAGGAGAAGGATGCGGATGTGATCGCCGTCGACATCGGCATCGGTCATGATCACGATCTTGTGGTAGCGGATCTTGGAGATGTCGAAGTTCTCGCGGACGCCGGCGCCGATCGCGGTGATCATGTTGCCGATTTCGGCGTTGGCCCAGATTCTTTCTTCGCGGGCTTTCTCGACGTTGAGGATCTTACCCCTCAAAGGCAAGATGGCCTGGGTTTCGCGGTCGCGGCCGTTCTTGGCGGAGCCGCCGGCGGAGTTGCCCTCGACGATGTAGAGCTCGCAGACTTCGGGATCCTTGGAGGAGCAGTCGGCGAGTTTGCCCGGGAGGGTGGTCACATCAAGGGCGGTTTTGCGGACTTTTTCCCTCGCTGCGCGCGCGGCGTTTCTGGCTTTGCGGGCCATGGCGATTTTCTCAATGATCGCTTTGGCCTCCGCCGGGTTCTCATCCAGCCATTGACGGAGCCCTTCTCCGACGACGGTCGAGGCGATTTTGCGGACTTCGGAATTGCCGAGCTTGGTTTTGGTCTGCCCTTCATATTGGGGGTTCGGGTGTTTTACGGAGATGACGCAGGTGAGACCTTCACGGCAGTCTTCGCCCAAGAAGTTGTCCTCGTCTTCCTTGAGGAGTTTGTTTTTCCTGGCGTAGTCGTTGATGACGCGCCCGACGGCGAGGTTCAAACCTTCGACGTGGGTGCCGCCTTCTTTGGTGGAGATGTTGTTGCAGAAGGAATAGATTCCGTCCTGGGAATAGGAATCGGTCCATTGAAGGGCCGCTTCGGCATAGATCTCCTCCGCAGGGGTGCCCGGAACCAGGATCACGCCTTCCCTGCCTTGGCAGTAGATGGGATCGTGGTTGATGACGACTTTGTTCTGGTCGATGTAGGAAACATATTCGCGGATGCCGCCGTTGTATTGAAAGGTCTCGACGGTCGGGGCTTCGCCGCGGGCATCGGTCAAAGTGATGCGGATGCCGCCGTTGAGGAAAGCCATCTGACGGAGGTGGTTGCGGATCGTCTCGTAGTTATAGATGACCGTCTCGGTGAAGATGGTGGGGTCGGGTTGGAAGGTAACCGAGGTGCCATGGGAGTCGGAATCGCCGATCCGCTTCAGGTGCTCCACGGGGTGGCCGCCGTTTTCGAAGCGGATGAAATATTTCCCGCCGTCGCGGCAGACGGTGACATCCATCCAAGTGGAAAGGGCATTGACGACCGAAGCGCCGACGCCATGGAGGCCGCCGGAGACCTTGTAGCCGCCGCCTTCGCCGAATTTGCCGCCAGCATGGAGGACGGTGAAGACGGTCTCCACGCCGGAAAGGCCGCTTTTGGCGACCATGTCCACCGGAACGCCGCGGCCGTCGTCGACCACGGTGATGGAGTTGCCTTTGTTGATGGTCACTTCAATGTGATGGCAATACCCGGCCAAAGCCTCATCGATGGAATTGTCCACGATCTCCCAGACGAGGTGATGGAGGCCTGCGGCCGCGGTGGTCGCGATGTACATGCCCGGGCGTTTGCGGACGGCCTCCAAGCCTTCGAGGACCTGGATGTTGCTGCCCGTGTAATCGGCGTCAGCTTTTTCCAATGCCTTTTCATTCTCCACGGATTCTTTGATGTAGGTGAAGCGTTCCTCTTCCGGCTGGACGGAAGTTTCCTTCGCTTTTTCTTCTTCTGCCATGTTAATTCCTCCTGGTGGCAATATGCGAAGCGACGTCGGTGACCGACGCGCTTTCGGCTTCTAGGTTGGTCGCGGTGAGGAAGGCTTGGCCGAACTCCCGGCACAGCAGAAGCAGGTTCTTTTGCTTTTCCTCATCGAGTTCGCTGGTCACGTCGTCCAGTACGACGACGGGTTTCTTCGCCTCTTCCTCGATCAAGAAGTAGGGGGCGAGCTTCAGGCACAGCGCGGACAAGCGGTTCTCGCCTTGGGATCCATAGAGGGCCACGTCTTTCCCTTGGTGCAGGAAGCGGAAGTCCTCCCGATGGACGCCCACGGCGGTCGTGCGACGGATCAATTCGCCCTCCAAGGCCTCAAAATGGGCCTCCTCGGCCCGTTTTTCGATATCCCCGCCCTCTTTCACGAAAGGGAGATAAACGAGCTCGCAGGGCGTCTCTTCGCCCCTTAGGCGGGACATTAGGGACGGCAAGACGGAATTGAGCGAATCGACGTAACGGCGACGCCAGGCAACGATCGGGGCTTCGAAGGTCGCCATTTGGCTGGCGTAGACCTTGATCAACTCAAGGTCGGGATGGGGGTCCTTCAGAGCGAGGTTCCGCTCGCGGAGGATCTTCGAATAGGCAGAGATGAGAGAGAAATATTCGGATGATTTCTTGGACAAAGCCACATCGATGCAGGCCCTTCTCTCCGCGGGCGGCCCTTGGAAGAGAGCGACGTCGTCGGGGGAGAAGACAAGAACGTTGGCGAGGGAGCTCAGCTCGCTGATCTTGCGGCAGGGCTTCCCGTCGATAAGGATCCTCTTCCCGCGCCGGGACAGCGAGATCCCCACGGTGTGGGGGATCGCCCCATCCAGGATTTCCGCGAATAGCGACGCCTCCTCTTGGCCCTGTTGGATCAAATATCGGTCCTCCGAGGTCCGCCAGGAGCGGGCCAAGGACAAGTACGCG
>SFUB01000083.1 GCA_004561785.1 bacterium
CGGAACTTCCCGTTTCCAAGAAGGAGCCGCTTACGGACGATCAACTGAAAGTCATCCGAACCTTGGCAAAAGGGCCTTCTTCCTTATATGCCCTGATGCTTGATAGTCCTTATAAGAGCAGGGCGGCATTTACAAAATATGTCATTGCGCCCTTGATGGCGAACCGTCAAATCGAAAGGGTGGGCAAACTCACCTCCCCAAAAGCGGTTTTGAAATTGGTTTGACGGAATCCTGTTTATAGGATTTCTCGGATGAAACGCAGCGCGTGCGAGAACCAGTTTTCGACGTAGGCTAAATAAGGCTTATAGGCCGGCTCTTCCCCTTCGTCCGCGTAGACGCTATGGTCTGCCAACGAAACTCCGTGATAGCCGATGGGGTAATAATGGAATTCGAAACGGACGCCCGCTTTTTTGAGGGCCATGGCCATCTTCAGAGAATGCATGGAATCGACTACTTGATCGTCATTCAGGGTGAACAGGAAAGTGGGGGGATAAGAGGAATCCACGTGCGGCAGGATTTCGAAGTCTTTTTTCTTGTCTGGCTGATTCTTCAGCAGCATTTCCCCGGTCAGTCCAGCGTCGTCCAGATCGATGACGGGGTACCCAAGCAAAATCCCGTTGATGCGTATTTTTGCCAAAGGAACGTTAAGCAAGTCCGCCCAGTCTTTCTGGTTTTGCAGAAAACCCAAAGTGGCTGCGAAGTTCCCTCCGGCGGAGAAACCCATGACCCCGAGGTGATCGGGGTCGACGTGATATTCCTGCGCGTGGTTTCGGATATAGGCGATCGCGGCAAGGCCTTCTAAAAAAGGGTAGGGGCTTTCGTAGGGGCCGAGATTATAGTTCAAAACGAAAGCGTTCACGTCGAACCCAACCAACCTTAAGGCAATGGGATCGGTCTCCCTTTCGCTTAGGAAGACGTAGGCCCCTCCGGGGATGATGAGGATGGTTTTCCTTTTTCGATTCGGGGATATTTCCTTGGAATTTTCCGGGCAGAAGGCGGTCAAGGGAACATCCTGCTTCAAGCAGGGGAATTCGTCTTTTAGATTTACGGTTTTGTATATCATGGGGGAACCTTCCTTATCTTGATGGACGCGCCTTTGTTTATCAAGGAGGCAAGAGAATTTTAGGAAGCGTCGCTTAAATCGGAATTCGGCTGCCGATGACGCCGGAAAGACTTTACAAAAACGTTATCGGTCTTATGCTCTCTTCAGTCAATTTAAGGAAATCCCCATGAAAACCAAAAAGACCCTCTTACTCCTCACCGCGGCAGCGCTGCTCGCTTCTTGCGCAGGGGGAGATAACCCTTCGAGTTCCGTTTCCGAAGGCCCTTCTTCAAGGCCGGATATCAGCGAACTTCCCGATTCAAGTTCCCATCTTCCCGACAGCGGAAGCGTGATCCCCGATTCGGATTCTGGCCTTTCTTCCGATGACGGAGAATCCTCTCTGCCCTATGTGGACCCCACCCCGGATTACACCGCGGCTGAGGTCTATGCCTTTTTGAAGCAAGCCGTCGACACAACGAACTTCACCGTCGAGGAGACCGCTCTTTCCGGAGGGATCCTCCCGGTCACCTATTCGACCTACTACACTCCTAACTACGTCCATTACAGCTATTCGGATGCGGGGTACGTGAAACTGAAGGACTACACGGGCGAATCCACGCTGATCTACAACTATTCAAGCGCCGAATCCCCCGTCGTGGAGAACGCCGTTTCCTACACCTTGGATCCCGATAGTCTGGAGCAGACCCCGGTCCGCGACGTCGAGACCTTGAATCCCCTCGTCGACGGGATGAAGGGACTCGAGGCCGAGGACATCCTGCTTAATTACGACTATTTCTATTCTAAGGATTCCACTTTGGCTGAGGCATTCGCCTATTTCGTTGGGGCCTCTTCTTTGGCGAGCAAGATCTTCGCCGTGACCTTCTCCTTCAACGAAGCGAAAGACGAACTTACTTTCGGGTTTGCTCCCAATTTCAACGCAAACCCGTCCGATTCCGAGGTCAAAGTGATCGATTCCCTCCAAGGTAAGCTCGTCTCGGTCGGCAAGACCTCCATCGCTACTTTGGATGCCTTCGTCAGTTCCTATTCGCTCCCGGAAGTTTCTTTGAGCGAGGATGAGGTCGCGACCGTTTCGGGGTCTGGCGCCTATCATTCCAAGGTCGTCTTCAGCTACGAAGCCAACGCTGCCGATGTGGTGGAGCAAGAAGACGAGGTCGTCTTCACTCCTGACGCCGAGCAAAGGAGAAGGGTCGAATCTGGGACGACTTCCGCGGCCTATTCCTACATCACCAAAGACGAAGCGAGCGGGAATGCCGTCGACAATTACCTTGATTACAAGAACGAGGTCGTCAAAAAAGACCTCGGGAGAAAATTCGAGGATGTCGCGAAGTCCCCGTCTTCCTTGCTGGAGTCCAAGGCGTTCCGCAAAACGGCGGAGGGCACTTACTCTTATTTCGGGTATCAGGGCCGCAAATTGGTCAATGATCTGGCCGGCTTCGACTGCGGTTCCATTCTTTCGGCGGAGGTCAAAGTCGCGGATGGCAAGATTGCCGAATTCCATGCTGTTACCCCGGTTCGGACGGATAGTTATGGCCAAAAGATGCATTTCAGCGTCTCCGTCCTCTTCCAGCAAGAGGGTTCCATTCAAACGATCGTGCCCGTAAAAGACGATGACTATACTTTGATGGGTGCCTTGTCCAATATCCAGGACACTTGGGGCATGATCAGCACGATGCCCTATAGCTTCTCCGCCCTCATCGAGACTAAGACGGGGAACTCCGCCGCTTACAAAACCAAGCTGAGCCTCTTCAAGAGAAGCGCTTTGGATAGTTTTAACAACGTCCTCCTCTTTGATAAGGAATCGGTGGATACCGCCGAAGGCAGCGCCGGCGAGCCCATCCACATCCGCTGGGGCTATTATCAAAAGAGCGCTTCCTCCAAAGGGGTCGTCCCCTTCAAGGTGAATGAACAGGGCCAGGCGATCGCCTCCGAAGCGACCGTGGAGGACAAGAACCTGATCGATATCCTTGGTTTCGATGCGGACAACAAGATCTTCAAGCAGGTATCCGCGGATGAAGAAAAAGGCCAATGGACTTATCAGCTCCGCGAAGAGGTCAAAGGCATCGAAGATCACATCTTAGGCGGCGATCAGCTGTCCTCGATCATCCCCGCTTCCTTGACTTTGGACGTCGGCAATTTCAAGCCGTCCGGGATAAGCTACACCATCAAGACGCTCAACAAGATCGAATACGAGTTCAATGGGTTCGGGATGTACAAAGGCAAAGAATCCGTGACCTTCTCTGATTACGATTCCACGGTAGCCCCGGAGGATCTCGATTTCTCCGCCCTCCAGGATTGGATTGAGCCCGAGACTTGGGACAAAGGCGCTCCGGAGGTTTATCCCGTGATCGCCGCTTCCTTTGGTGAGGATACGGCCTCTAAGATCCCGTTCCTCTACCAGAAAGAGATGGAAGGCAACTGGATCACCGACAAAGAGGCCAAGTACGACGAATGGCCGAGCGATGGAATCGCCTATCGCTGGATGGTGCTTGACAACACTACCTTCTTCGTCTTTGGGGACAACGAAATCAGCAAGGCCTACATGGTGGCGTTTGGCAAAAAGCTTGAGGCGAATGGGTTTGTCAAAACGGATAATTATCCCTTGGGCGGATTCAAAAGCGATGTCGGCTCTTATTACAGCGAAACCTTGGACCTCTACGTCCGGGTTCCCGAGACCGTCTCATCCGGCATCCGCTTCCTGCGGATCGAAAACATCGGAGGCTCTTCTTCGGAAGCTTAAAGACAGGCCCCTTCGGGGGCTTTTCTTAATGCTTCATAGAAGCCCGTGCCTTTTTAGTTCCTTGACCGTCATCGACCAGCCTCTCAGTTTCGCGTCGCAGGGCTCCCTTTTTCCGAGGTCCATGGAGGGGGCGATCGAGGCGATTTCCGGCCTGAATTGCTCCGGGATGGCCGGCAGGTGCGCGATCGACCACAGGAGCTCCCCGTCTCAGCATTCCCCGGCCCAGGGGTTCTTCTTGAGCTCTTCCACGGCCATGGGGAGGACTAGATGCAGAAGCGTTCTTGCCTGATTAAGAAGGCGATGTCGTCTATTGAGAGCTCTGAGGGCCTCTTCTTGATCGTTTGGTTGTATTCACTGACGAGTCCCGTATCCGGCCAATGCTCTGCGGAGACGTTGTACATTGCTGCCAATGTAAGTTCTTGGGATTTTTCCATGGTATTGTTGCCCGTTGTAGCCTAGTTCCTGCAGATTTGCGGGTTTTTCGATTTAAGAGAAGGCTGTTTTAGTAGCGATGAATAGGCCGAA
>SFUB01000016.1 GCA_004561785.1 bacterium
CTATCGGACTACGCCAAGCCATCTCAATGAGGTAGTTTCAGAACGTAGCGTAACTCGATGCCTGGCCTAACTTGTCCGCGATGTCGAGGATCCTTTGGAAAAGGGCTTCATCAGGGACATAGGTGAGCATCTTGTTGAAGGAGGAGGCGAATTCCGCCCTTTCTCCCGGGCTCATCCGGGAGGGGTTCCTCTTATAGGCTTCGTATAAAGGGAGGTTGGCCGCTTTTACTTGTTTGATGTAGGCGATCGATTCCATTGAAGCGGCGACATCGCCGTGCCCCCGGCCTTCCATCAGGTATTTCTCCACCCCGTTCCGAGAATAGTCCGCATGGAACAAAGAGGCCCTTGGGACCACCGTGTCATCATGGTCCCCATGGATCAAAAGACAATAGACGCCCTGAGCTTTTTCGATCCCCTGCTTCCCGGAGAGGAAAGCGTATTCGCTGTCGCGCTTCGCCATGGCTGCTTTTAGAGCGGGCTCGGTCATTTCTACGCCCAAGCTCACCTTGCTTTTGACGAGCTCGGTCATGACTTCGAAAGGCTCCGTGAATCCCGACATCGGGAAGATCGCCAAAGGACGGTCGGTGAAATTCAAAGAAGCGGCGATCCCATAGGCCCCCCAGGAATGTCCGAAAAGAAACAGGGGCAATTTGGACAAGGGGGACGTGGACAGGAATTCGACCGCGGCTCGGACATCGAGGCCGCTTTGGGAAAGCCCTTTGACCTTCATCCCCTCGCTGCGTCCAGAGGCGGTGAGATCGATGGCCAAGACGAAAGAAATAAGCGTGAAAGACGCTCGATACATCTTCGGATAACCCGGTAAGCCCGTGGACGCACAAGAAGATCCCTTTGGGGCTGGGCTGTTCAAAAAGGTGACCCGTTAGTTTGTTTCCTCCAGAAACGAAGGTGACGAACTTACGGTTTCTGAGCTCCGGGAAGTCCTCATAGGAAGGATAATCGAGGTAATCCCATCCTTGCTTATACGATTCTAACGACGAAAGGCGCCGATCGAACAAGATCTTGAGGGCGGTATCGGCGGTCAAGGGCCCCCTATCGTCAGCCAAAGAACCCAAGATCGCCGAGATCGTTTGCGCGGTGTTCTTGATTTTGTAGGGGTCCATAGCCTGATTTTAGCACACAAGCACAGGATGAACGGTTAAACTATTGCCCATGAAACAAAAGACCATTCTTACCCTGCAAGACTATTCTTGCCTCGGCCGCTGCTCCCTGACAGTGGCTCTCCCAACGATCAGCGCCTCCGGCATCCAGGCCGTAGGCATCCCGACGGGAGTTTTGTCCAACCACACCGCCTTCCCCGAATGGACCTTCGACGATACATTGCCTTGCCTCATGGCCTGCCCGAAGAACTGGGGAGAGCACGCCCCGGAATTCTCGGCGATCTATACCGGCTATCTAGCCACAAGCCAAGTCGACATGGCCTTGTCTTTGATCCACTCCTTCAAAAAAGAAGGCACGCTTCTCTTCGTCGATCCCGCCTGCGCCGATGGGGGCGAGCTTTATCCGGGGTTTGGCGAGGAACATCTGGAAGCCATGAAAAGGCTTTTCCAAGAAGCCGACCTCATCAAGCCGAACGTCACCGAGGCGTGCCTATTGACCGCCACCCCTTATCAAGAGAACCATGACGAAGCCTTCTGCGCCTCTTTGCTTCCAAAGCTAGCCTCCTTAGGGCCTAAACGCATCGTTCTGTCCGGAGTTCAGAAAGAGGGCAAGGTCGGATCGATGGTCTATGATGAGGGCAAAGTTTCACTCGCCCTCAACACGCTCATCCCCATGAAAGCCCACGGGACCGGGGATCTCTTCTCAAGCGCCCTCGTCTCGGCTCTGGTGCTAGGCAAAGATCTGCACGAAGCCGCCTCGATCGCCGGGCGTTACGTCTCCGCCTCCCTTGCTTTCAATCAGCAAGATGGAGTGGATGGGATTCTCTTCGGTCCGGAATTCGAAAAGGCCATCCCCTCCTTTTTGAGGGATCTGCAGGTTTTATAACTGGATCTGCAATCCGAATAGGCGCTTCTTGCGCCTTTTTTCGTGCAAAAAGCCCTTTTTTGCAAAGGGCTTTGAGGATTTTGTCATTCGCTCCGCAAGGCATTGACCGGGTCTTTCCTTGCCGCCGACATCGCCGGGACGACGCCGCTGATGGAAGTGAGGAGCACCGAGATGGCGATCATGATGAGGGCTTCGTACCAAGGGAGGGAAGCGATCGTATAAACCCCGGTGAAGGCGCCGACGATGAGGTTCACGACCAAGGAGAGGAGATAGGTGAGCCCGATGCCTAGGGCCCCGGAGGAAAGCCCCACCATGACCGTCTCGGCCATGAAGAGGTTCGCGACGTCCCGCTTCCTTCCACCCAGGGAGCGGATGACGCCGATCTCCTTGATGCGCTCGATGACCGAGACATAGGTGATGATGGCGATCATGACGGTCGAGACCACCAAAGACAAAGCGGTGAAGGCCACCAAGGCATAGGTCACGATGTTGAGGATCGTGTTGATCATCGAGATGACCACCTGGAGGTTATCCGAATATTTGATTGGGTTGCCGCTGCGGTCAGCCTCCGTCAAATAGTAGACGGATCCAGAGGCAGAGAGGGCCTTGACGTCCCCTTCCGCGTTCCATTGATCGAGATAATCGGTCACAAGGTACTTCGAATCGAAGTCGATCGGATAGATGCGAATCGAGGATGGGAGCTCAGATCCACCGGCGTTAGCGAGGGTGAGGGAAGCGCTTCTCCCCGAGCCCATCGCGATTCCCATCGAAGAGGCGAAGGCGTTCATCAAGGTCGACATCGAGGAGCTTCTGCCGACGATGCCGTAATCATCCACGGCTTTATCGAACTCATGCCATTTGAGGTAATAGGAGAAGGAATAATAGAGGCCGCTTCCGCTAATGGCGCCGGTGGTCGGATCTTTAGCGAGGCTCGTGGAGATCGAATCGACGCCAGACAAAGAGGAATAGTTGGTCAGCAAGCGAGAAAGGTAGCTGGCTTTGTTATCGGAACGGAACTTAGCCATGAAGGCGGGGGTGTAATAGAGGCCGGAGGACAAACACCCGTATTGGACCCCGTCCTTCGGGGTCAAAATGCCGACGATCTTCATCTTCATCCCCTCGCCCCACCGCTCAACCTGCCTTTCGGATTCGTAGGTGAACGGACGGGTGAGATCGGATTTGTTCGGGATCTTGTCTTCGTCCAAATAAGACTTCACCGCCTCGTTCGGGGTGAAGACCACGTCGTTGGGGTAATAATAGAAATCCTTGGCCTTGATCTCCTCCATCGAGAAGACGTCCTTGAAGAGGTCTTTGTCATAGTCGTATGGGTAATCCGGATCGGCGTCTTTGCTGAATTTGTCGATGGCGGAGAGGAACTGGTCTTGGGAATAATAGCCAAGCTCGGTCAAGACGAAGTCGGTGATCGCGTCATGGCCGTTGAGGACGAGCATCATCTCGTCTTCCTTCTCGGCGAACTTGCCTCCGTCGACGAGATCGTATTGGCCAAGGACGTAACTCTTTTCCGAGAGGCCTTGGGACAAGGCCGAGCCATAGCTCGAGATCAAATCGGCGTAAGAGGAATATTCGGTCTGGCGGACGATGGAGGTCGCGAATTGTTCCATGAACGAGAGGGAGCGGATCTGCTTGTCCTGCTTATACCCATCCCCATCCGCCACATCGATCGTGACGTTGGTGTAGAGGTTGTTCTCCGGGGCGATGCCGAAGGAATAGGAAATCGCGTTGTAATACTCCTCCGGCATCGCCCGGAGGAAGTCGACGTAAGCCTGCGAGATGGAATTGGAAACCAAGGAGGAGGAAGTCGTCTTGGAGGTTTTGATGAGCTCCTCGATGACGAAATCGACGTTGATCTTGCCCTCCTTCACCGCGGAGGAGACGATGGAGGTCTTCGTCGAGGTCGAGGCCGAGGCCATGAGGGATTCGATGTCCAATGTGGAACTTGAGATCGAAACCGGGTTCCCCGAGAGCATGTCGTCCTGCATCGAGGCGATGTAGCCGGAGATGCCGCTTGAGATGGCAAGGACCAAAGAGACCCCCACGATGCCGATCGAACCGGCGAAACAAACCATCGCCGTGCGTTTGGCTTTCGAGAATAGGTTGCGGAAGGACAAATAAAAGGATTGGCTCAGGGAAAGCTTGGCCTTCTTGGAGGGGATCTCCGCGAGTTTGCCTTCCTCCCCATCCTTCGGGGGGCAACTGTCCTGCACGATCAACCCGTCTTTGAGCGAGACGATGCGGGAAGAGTATTTCTCGGCGAGCTCGGGGTTATGGGTCACCATGATGACCAGACGGTCTTTGGCGACCTCTTTGAGGAGATCCATGATCTGGATTGAGGTCTTCGTGTCCAAGGCCCCCGTCGGCTCATCGGCCAAGAGGATGGAGGGATCGTTGACCAAGGCGCGGGCGATCGCGACCCTCTGACACTGGCCGCCGGAAAGCTGGTTGGGCTTCTTATACAGCATCTCCCCCAACCCCACTTTCCGGAGGGCCTCTTCGGCGCGCTTCCTCCTCTCGGCTTTCTTGACGCCGGAGATCGTAAGCGCGAGTTCGACGTTCTCAAGGACGTTTTGATGGGGGATGAGGTTATAGGATTGGAAGATGAACCCGACTTTGTGGTTTCGGTAATTGTCCCAATCGCGGTCGGAGAAGCCCTTCGTGGACGCCCCGTCGATCTCTAGATCCCCGGAGGTGTAATGGTCGAGGCCCCCGATGATGTTGAGCAAGGTGGTCTTGCCCGATCCGCTTGGGCCGAGGATTGAGACGAACTCGGAATCGCGGAAACTCAAGGAGACCCCCTTCAACGCGGGGAAAGGCTTCCCCGCCACTTCGTAGTCTTTGACGATGTTCTCTAACTTCAGCATCTTGGGCTCCTCCTTTTCAAGCCCTTGAATGATAACCGGATATGGCTTTTTTCCAAAGGAAAAAGCAAAGCGCAAAGCAAAAGCGCCCGGGGAGGTAAAGCTCGGGCGCCCCTAGGGAGAGCCTCCTTCGCGGAAAGGAAGCGAGGGAGGTCAGATGAGTTTGGATTCGCGGAGGAGGGTCTCCACGTCGGTGTCTTTGATCTTTTTGAGGACTTTCTTAAGCAGGAACCGCTCTTTGGCCGAAAGAGGCATGTCCTTGAGTTGTTTCCGGTCGATCGCGTAGTAGGCGGCGCGGAGCAATTCCCTCACGTCGTAGCGGGATCCCCAGACCTCGGGGACGCCGCGATCGACGTTCAGGAGGGTGTAGACGGCCTCCATCCCGGAACGCATGGAATACTCGGTCGTGAAGATCGTGTCGGCGGGGATTTCGGCGAACTGGCCGATGAAGGCGAGGTTCTTGCTGCCCTGCGGGACCACAAGCGGGCGATCGGAGCCGGAACGGGGCTGGAAGAAGGCGTCGATGTAGGGCATGAAGGCGCTGGTGGTATTGGCGTGGTTCTTCGCGTAGTCTTCGATCTTATCGGTCGGGACGCCGATGTGATACATCCACTCCATCGCGATCTCGACGCCGGTGCAATCCCTCATCGGCTTCTTGACGTAGTTGCCGGGGCGGTTGGTGTAGAGCGAATAGAACCAGACCAAGACGCGGTCTTTGGGCTGATCGGCGAATTGCCCTTGGCGGTTGATGGTCCAGGAGCACCTCCAATAGTCCCAGGAGTCCTTCACCGTGACGATGCCTCCGGTGCAGACTTTGCCGTTTCTTGGATCGCGGCGGGTGATGGCGGTGATATAGGGGATCAGCGTCTCATCGACGTCGATCGTGGCGCTCATCCAGTTGGTCTGCTCAATATCGGAGCAGAAGGGAGCGGGATTCCCGAAGCTGCCGTCATTCACCTGGGCGGCCATCTTGCGCCAGAGCTCAAACGAAGCCGGGCGGGTTTCGCTCAGTTTGCTTAGATCCGGCGCCTGATTCTGGCTGCCGTAGATCGAGGCGTCGACGCAGGAGCCGTTGGTGACGAAGACGAGGTCGTCATCCCCAAGATCGAGAGTGACTTTCTTGCCGGATTGAACCAGTTCGATGGACTTAGCCCTCTTCTCTCCTTTGGCGTCGACTTCGATTTTGATGTCGGTGACCTCGCTATGGGGGACGAAGGTGACGCCCCGCGCTTCCAGATAATGAAGCAGAGGCAAAATCATCGACTCATATTGGTTATAGCGGGTGAAGCGGAGGGCGGTGAAATCGGGGAGCCCATCGATATGGTGGACGTACCTCTGCAGGTAACGCTTCATCTCCAGGGCGCTGCTCCATTCCTGGAAGGCGAACATGGTCTGCCAGTAGAGCCAGAAGTTGGATTTGTAGAAGTGCTCGTCGAAGCAATCGCTGATCTTCTTGTATTCGAGTTCCTTCTCCGGGGTCAGGAAGAGTTTGAGAAGCTGTTCCTGGGCTTGCTTGTCCAGGGTGAAGTCATGTCCGGTGGGGAGCTTATGGCCGCGGTTGTCCGTCGCCCGGCAGAGGGAGTAGTTCGGATCCTCCTTGTTGAGCCAATAGTATTCGTCCAAGACGGAGACTTTGGGGTCTGAGGCGCTTGGGACATCGCGGTAGACGTCCCACATGACCTCGAAATGGTTGTCCATCTCACGGCCGCCCCTCATGTAGTATCCGTATTTGGGGTCGTGGGCGCCGTCGCAGGCGCCTCCGCTCACGGGGTCGCGGTCGAAGATCTTGACGTTCTCCCCTTTGAGTCCGGCGTCGCGGACGAGGTAGAAGGCCGCGGTGAGCCCGGCCAGCCCGCTGCCGACGATGTAGGCTTTCTTCTTCTCTGCGCCCTCCACTTTCTTCGGATGGGCGAAGGCTTCGTAATTTCCTGCGGAATAATACATGGCGAATTTTCTCCTTTGGCTTTTGGCCACGACCAAAAGATAGGAAATAAAAAAGCCCCATAAAAAGGATAAAAGCGGATACTTGTCCGCTTTTTTGACATATGTCAGTTTCTGACAAATTTATTGGTTCCGCCCCGAATAGGCGTTCAAGGCGTTGGGGATGGTGCCTTTGACCAAGGGGGACAAATGCTCGATGATGGCCTTAGGATCCTCCTCCATGTCGCGGGCCACCCATTCGAGCATCACGTCGACGAAGGCGCTCGAATAGAAGCGCTCGATGAAGCATTTGTCCGACTCGGTGATGTCTTGGATGCGCAGCGACCGGGCGATTTCTTCCACCACCCCTTGTAGCAGCGGCATCGTCAGGCGGAAAAGATACGACCGCAGCGTGTCTCCGGAGACGCTATGATAGATGTTCATGATAAAGGGCTTCTCTTTTTTGGCCGCGAGAAAGATATTGTAAAAGCCCTCTTCCCAGCCATCGTATCCTTTGTTTTTCTTCAGGGCCTCTTCCCCTTCCGTCCAGCAGATCCACTCCACCAGTTCGGGCAGATCAGCGAAATGATAATAGAAGCTCTGCCGACGGATTCCGCAGTTGGAGCAGATATCCGAAACCGTCACTTTGGAGATGGGCTTGGTCTTGAGGATTTCCTTCAAGGAGGAGGCAAGCGCTTTTTTGGTTAAATTTGACATATGTCCTATTTTAGGCCAAATGTACTATTTTGAAAACCCTTAGGCGAAAACGGCCATGCACACGGTCCCGGCGACCAAAAGGCCAAGCCCGAGCCAAGACTTCCACTTGAGCTTTTCCTTCAAGACCAAGACGGAGAAAAGAACGGTCAAAAGGACGCTGAGTTTATCGATCGGGACGACGACGCTCACCTGTCCTTGGGCGATCGCGTAGTAATAGCAAAGCCAAGAACCCGCCGTGGCAAAGCCGGATAAAACCAAGAACAAAAGGTCTTTCTTCGGAACCTGCTTGACGAAGGGGGCTTTCCTTTTTCCCAAGACGATCGCCCATGCCATCAAAAGCACTACGACCGTGCGAATGCTCGTGGCTAAGTTGGAAGGTACGTTCTCGATCCCGATTTTGGCTAGGATCGAAGTCGCCGCGGCGAATACGGCGGAAAGCAAGGCGAACAAAAGCCAACCCTTGCCTTTCTTGTCTTCCCCGTTCGGAGTCTTCTTGAAATCCATCATGAGATAGGTCCCAACCCCAATGGAAGAGAGGCAAAGCAGCTTGATCCACCAATTGGACCGTTCCTCCGGGAACAAAATAAGAGCGAATAGGACGGTCAGGATGACGCTAGATTTGTCCACCGCTGCGACTTTGCTGACTTCGCCTAGCGAGAGCGCTTTGAAATAGCAGATCCAACTGGCCCCGGTCGCAAAGCCGGAGATGATCAAAAAGAGCCAGGACTTCCAGCTGACTTCGATGATTTTTACATATTCCCCCGTGATGAAGGTCACCGCGATGGAGAGCAATAACACGACGCTGGTGCGGAGCGCGGTCGCGACGTCAGAATCGGTCCCCTTCACGCCCAATTTGCTCAGGATGGCCGTGAAGGCGGCGAACACCGAGGATAGGCAGGCAAACAAAATCCACATAGAAACTCCGAAGGACCGCTTGGAATAGCGGTCTTTGCGGGGCTATTGTAGAACGCTCCAAACTTGAATTGTAGAGGGGGCATCTCCTATAGATTGCGTTTCAAAAGTGTAGGTGGCAATCAAAAAAGGCAGTTCCATAATTGAATCGTCTAAATTGCAAGGAGGAACTTCCGCGAAGATTCTAGCGCAATCCACCGACGGGGTGGATGCATTGGTGGGCGCCATTTTGGGCGAATGCCCGAACGCGGCGAGGAAATTGGAGGAGCTGGACGCGAAGCTCTTCTGCGAGCTGGCGAACGAGACCTGGTCCGGGAAAAGGCGGTTCGCCGCGGACAGAAGGGATTGGAGGACGATCCTCGCGCTGGCCGGCGCCGCGGCCTGCAGGCGAGCGCCGCACCCGGGGCGCCTCGGATCCCTCTCGCCCTTCCTGGAGAGATCGGATCTCGCCACCCTTGCCCTTTCCGTCTCCCTGCGCTTCCTTTCGCTCAATAAGGGGCCTATTGCGAAGTCGAGTTCGGCATCCGGGCTTCCCTCTGTGTCGATGGAGTCCATGAAAAAACCTTTCCGGGGCGTTGGAAGGCGCCTAAACGGAAAGGGAATCGCTAAACAACCAAACCTAGGCGCCTCGCAACGCTCCTTGGTTGCTTAGCCCCCAGATTATTTCACGTGACGATTTATCCCTCATTTGCTGGTATATCTAGCTTTTTTCAAATATGCAAGTGCACTTTTTTCTGGTTTTTAAGTGCACTTTTTTCAAAAGAATAAACGCATTTATAAATAAATTTTTATGTGAATTAATACTATAAAATAAAAGGCTTAATACTTTATTCGTATTAAACCTATTCATTCTATGTGGTGCCCCGGGAGGGACTCGAACCCGCAACCGTTGGCTTCGAAGGCCACTACTCTATCCAGTTGAGCTACCGGGACACGGGATAAGTTTAACGCAAAGAAGAGGGGCGTGAGTTAAAAATCGACGATGGAGAGCCTCACGTCTTCCACCGCCTCGTATAGGGCAGAGAGCTTTTGCTTGTCGTAGTAGGCTTTTTGGTAGGCTTGCTGATAGGCGAAATCCACTTCGACCTCACCGATCACGTAAACGAAAGAAAGATAGGCTTCATGGGCATAGTAATTCCTCTTCGAGACGATTTGGAAGAGGAGGTCATAGTCCTTTTGGCTGAATAAGGGCTTGCTTAAGGCATGGTCAAGTTCCTTGAGTTTGGTGACCGTCTGGCCCATCGTGGTTTTCTCCTCTTTGAGGGAGGCCAGATTCTTCGAATAATCGCCCCCGGCGCGGCTGGCGTAGATTTCTTTGACGTCGTGCTCGATCATCTGGCAATACATGAGGATCTCGCCGACGAGAGCGTGGAAGGGCTGCAAACTGTCCATGCGGAAAGTCTAGCATCCCTTCGGAACAAGAAAACCCCTCTTGGCTGGGGAGGGGTCTTCCTGATTTTGGAGATCTTCGGTTTTATTGAACGACGGCTAAACAGTCAACGCGTTGAGCAAGGAGGCTGAGCCTAAGGACAAGGTGATAAGAGTAAGCTCTTCCACTCCCTCTTGGGGAAGGGAAAGCGAGGTTTTGTAGGCCTCATAAACCTTGTCCAAGAGGATGCGGAGGGAGGAGATGGCCTCGTTCTCTTTCGGGAGGATGGCCACTTCCCTGGCTCCGGATCGGAGCAGGTACCCGTCTTGCTCGAGCTCATCGATCAAGACGGAGATCCTTGACTTGGATACCTGCAGTTACCAGGCGAGGCTTTTGTAACGGAAGGAGCAGCCCTCCCTCGCCCGGTCGATCGCCAAGAGGGATTTCACGAAGGAACTAGTTTCCATGGACGCGCCCCTCCTTCTTGGCTTTCCTCATTTCCTTCTTTTTTGCTTTGTAGTAGGCCTCCACGAGCTTGGGCCCGGGGGCGTCGTCACAAGGATTGATGGGGAGATGATGGTGTTTCCGGTAGAGGTAGAGGGCGAGCATGGAGAGCAGGTACCCGGCGGTCAAAACGATCACGATTATCTCAATCCAATTCATGTCTTAGGCCTCTTTGGCTTCTTTCTTGTTCTTGTGCCCCGAATAGAGGAAGGCAAGGACGAAGAGCAGAGCGATGACAGGGATCGAGATCGCGAGGGTCCAGACCCAGCGGATGGTCACATAAGTGAGGCATCCCATGAGATAGGAGCAGACGATCCAGAAGGCGACGGTTCCGACGTAGGTCTTCCCCTTGCCGAGTTCCGCCTTGGCGGTGGCCACGGAGGCGAAGCAAGGGATGGTCGTCATGTTGAAGACGGCGAAGGCGGAGAGGGAAGCGGCGATGTCGAGTTCGCTGTGCCCGGCAAAGGAGGCGGCGACGACGCCGGAGAAGTCCTCCTGGCCGATGACTCCGGCCAAGGCCTCGATGGTCGAGGTGACGTTCTCTTTCGCGATGATGCCTTGAATCGAGGCGACGGAGAAGAGCCAGCTGTTCTGGATCTGGGTGCCGAAGCCCATCGGGGTGAATAGGGGAGCGATCAGCATGCCGAGGTTCGCCAAGATCGAATCCTTCTCAGTGAGGGCGAGCGCCTCATCCGCGGTCGGGATGAAGGTCCAGTTCCAGGTGAAATTGGAGAAGAACCAGACGACGATCGTGGAAACGAGGATGATCGTGAAGGCTTTCTGGATGAAGTGCTTCCCTTTGTCCCAGACGTGGAGGCCAAGCGATTTGACCTGAGGGAGGTGGTAGGAAGGCAGCTCCATGATGAACGGGGGGACCTTCTCGCGGAGGGTCGTGTGGTTCATGAGGATGACGGAGGCGATGGCGATGACGACGCCGAGAAGGTAGACCAAGAAGGTGAAGGCGCCGGCATCGAAGCCGACGGCCGAAGCGACCGCGGCGGCGATGAGGGTCAAGAACTCCGCTTTGGCCCCGCAGGTGAAGAAGGGGATGACGCGGATGGTCTTGGTCCTTTCCTTATCGGAGGCCAAGGTGCGGGTGTTGATCATGGCCGGGACCCCGCAGCCGAATCCCATGACCATCGGGAGGAAGGCCCTTCCGGAGACGCCGAAGCGGCGGAAGATGCGGTCCAAGACGAAGGCGATGCGGGCCATGTAGCCCGAATCCTCCAAGATGGCGAAGAAAGCGAAGAGGATGAGGATCTGAGGCACGAAGCCCAGAACCGCGGCGACGCCGCCATAGACGCCTTCATAGAGGAAGCCGATGACCCATTCCGGGGCATTGCAGGCCATTAGAAGGGCCTTGAGGCCAATGCCGATGAGGCCGAGGACGCCCGTCGAGCCGTCGCCGGCGAGGACATGGAAGAACTCGCCGATCGAATTGATCCCGTCCCCGGTCCAGAAGAGGCCCTGGAAGGGATTGTAGACGACCGCTTGCTCCACTCCTTCGATGACCTCTTTCTCGCCGAGGGTGAAGGAGATGAATCCGGGATAGCCTTCTCCGAAGGGGACGCCCATGGCGCCCAGATAGAAGAGGTCGCCGGAGAAGGTGAAGTGGAAGATGAGGAACATCACCACGACCATGATGGGGATGGCGGCCCAGCGGTTTGTCAGGACCTTGTCGATGCGGTCGGAGAGGGAGAGCTTCTCTTTCTCTTGCCTGGCGGCGCCTTGGATGAGCTTGGCGCATAAAGGGGTCAGGAACCGGTAGCGTTCATCGGCGATCTCCGCCTCGAAGTCTTTGCTCTGCTTTTCGCAAAGGGCGGCGACTTTCTTGAATTCCTCGGCGTGCTCTTTCTCTTCGATCTCGTCTTTTTCCAGGGCTTTGGTGGCGTGGAACAAGGGCGAAGCGACGCCGGCGTCCTCGTAGATCTTCCTGGCTTCCTCCAAGGTTGCGTCGACCTTGATGAGGGAGACGGCCTTGCGGGGGCTCTTGGCGGCTTTCTCGGCCGCTTTCATGAGGTCCTGAAGGCCTTTTTCGCGGAGGGCGGAGATGCCTAGAACCGGAACGCCGAGGGCTTTGGAGAGGCCATCGAGGTCGATGACTTGCCCGGAGTCGGCGACGGCGTCCATCATGTTGACGCCGACGACCACCGGGACGTCCATCTCGAGGATCTGGGTGGTCATGTAGAGGTTGCGTTCGAGGTTGGTGCCGTCGAGGACATTGATGACGACGTCCGGTTTCTCGTTCAGGAGGAAGTTCCGGGAGATGACTTCCTCGGGGGTATAAGGAGAAAGGGAATAGATGCCCGGAAGATCGACGATTTCAATGCCGTCCGCTTTCTTCTTTTTATTGGGATAATACGTTCCGCTTCTCTTCTCGACGGTGACGCCCGGCCAGTTGCCGACGTAGGCCGTGGACCCGGTCAGCGAGTTGAAGAGGGTGGTTTTGCCGCAGTTGGGGTTGCCGGCTAAGGCTACTTTGATCATTGCGCGTCCCCTTTCTCTTCTTCCACTTCGACGAAACTCGCTTCCGATTTGCGGAGGGTGAGCTCATAACCGCGGAGAGTCACTTCTAGCGGATCCCCGAGAGGGGCTTTCTTGCGAAGGTAGATCTCGGCGCCCGGGGTGATCCCCATGTCGAAGATGCGCCGACGAATCTTCCCTTCCCCATTGATCTTCTTGACCAAGCAAGAAGAGCCGATGGGCAATTCGTTCAGAGTCATATGCTCTTTTCCTTTCCTTCAGGCCACCGCGACCATGATCGACATCGAGATCTTGTGGTCAAGACCCAGACGGGAACCCTTCACCTGGCAGATGGCGGCGCCGTTGGCGTCCTCGAGCAGCCGGATGATCCCCCCTTCCACGATCCCTAAGGAAGCAAGGTGCTTGTTCACTTTGGCATCTCCGTGGACGGAGAGGATCCTGAGGTCTTTTTCTTTCGGTGCGAACAGTAATGGCATAATGATGATCCTTGGTTATCAACCGGTCTAAAGTTTAAAGATATTAACAAACTTTTCAAGGCTTTTTGTTAACAATTTTAAACTCTCATTCCTTTTTGGGCATTTCCCGATTTCCCCGCGGTTTTGCTACAATGGATCCATGGAAAAATCCCTGCAGTTAGCCTATCTATCGAAAAACCGCCCCGAAGCGGAGAAGATCGCCTTGATCTTGTCCGAGAACGGGTTCGAAGTCGAGCTCGTCCAAAAGGAAGTCAACCCTTCCGAAGTCGTTCTTCTGCTTTTGATGCAGGGAGACGAGGAGAAATCGCTTTTGCAGGAACTGCCGTGGCTGCAAGAGCAGGCCGAATACTCCTCTTACAGAGGCTTCCGCCTGATGCCCCTTTTGGCGTTTCATCCCCAAAAAGAAGATCCCGAGGCGCTTTGGGAAGAAGGGATCGGCGGGGTCATCGAAGGTTTGCTCTCCGGCGAATTCAAGCCTTTCGGCTGGGATTTGGACCGCAAGGACCTCGATCCGGAATTCCTCCGCATTCTCGAAGAATCCTATTCGGAATGACTAGAATCCATGGTTCTGCTTGATGCGGGCGATGATTTTGCTCGCGCGTATCCGGTTGGCGAGCAACCCCATCAAGACGCCGGTGACAAGGGAAACGGGCATGAGGAAGCAATAGTAATAGAAAACGCTCGGGGTGCCTAGGATCAAAGCCCCGACGGCGACCTGGGCGAAGCTATGGAGCATCGATCCGACCGCGGAGACCCCCGTTTCGGTCAGGAAGCGGAAACGGCACAAGATGGCCATGGCGAGAAACGAGGCGGCGGCCCCCGCTAGCGACATCCAAAACCCCATCTGGAGGAAAGTCCCCCGGAGGAGATTCACCAAAAGCACCTTGGCCAAATCCAAAAACAGCGCCTCGAAGAAGCCAAGCTCATAGAGGCAAAGCAAGACCAAGAGGTTCGCCAAACCGAGCCTCACCCCGCCGACGGGGCCTAGAGGCGGTAAAAAGCTTTCGGCCACGCCCAAAGCGACCGCGAGAGCGAGCAAGATGGCAAGCAGCGTCATCTTATAGACGTTGAAGCGTTTGCCTTTCATAAGATGATGTCGGCCCCTTCTTCGCCGAGGATGCTGATGACGATGTGGTTATAGGCGCAGACCAGTGGGCGGCCGGGTTTCTCGATCCACCCCTGATGGACGCAATATTGGGACGGGCAGTCGGAATGGGCGACGCGGATCGCGTCTTTCTTGACCGCGATCTTCATCTCACCGCGGTAGCCCTGAATCGTGAAATAGGTCTCCTCTTCGCCGTAAGAAGAAAGATCGACGAGGCCGTTCTTCTCCAGCCTCTTCCCGTCTAGGGTGATCTCGGCTTGGTGAGAGGAAGACCCGCCCCTAGGCAAAGCGGCGTAGAGGGCAAGCGACAAGGCCAAAACGGAGAAAACGGAGATGACGATGGCGTCCCCCAGATGTTTCTTCCAAAAAGGCCTCATGAAGCTGCCTCGATGAGGAGACGGTCCTCCAGGACCTGCCCGTCTTTATAGTAGATCCCCTGCACGCCCCACTTCTTCTCCAGTCTTTCTCTTTCGGAGGGCTCGACCCACATGAGGGCGGTCGAATAGGCGTCGAGCTTGCCGGCGTCCTCCCCTTTGAGGGTGACCCCGGTGAAGGAAGGGGAAGCCTCCCCATTGAAGGGGTTCACGATGTGGGAATAGATTTTCCCGGAGATCTCGACCCCTTGGACGGTGACTGAGCTTGTGGAGAGGCAGGCGTCTTTGATGAGCAATCTTTTCCCGGGCAGGTCTTCCTTCCATTCCACGGAATAGTAGCCGCCGCTTTTGGTGGAGCTCCCGAAGACGAGGGTGCTGCTGCCCCCGTTGATGTAATAATGCTCCCAGTTCTTTTCCTTGGCCTTTTGCTTGGCGATCTCCGCGGCGTAGCCTTTGGCGATGCCGCCAAGATCCAAAGAGGCGCGGCCTTTCTCGGGGTTAATTTTGCTCAAAAAGGCCGTATAAACCCCTTCCTTTTCTTCTAGAAGGAGTTCGGTGTTGCGCATTTTCTCCAGTTCAGAATCGATGTCCTCTTGGCTAGGGAGAAAGGCGGATTCCCCGGCGAGGGCGGGATGCAAAGCCCCCTTCCAAAGGGAAGACAAGCCATAGCAAAGGGGATTGAAGTAGCCTTCGGTCTCCTTTTCCATCTCCAAGGCGAAGCGAAGCAAATCATAGAGATCCTTTTTGACCTCCAAGGGTTCGGAGGCTTGGTTGATGTCATAGACGTCGATCGTCCCGTAGTGGTGAAAGTTCGCGTCGGCGAGGGAATCGTAGTATTCGAAAGGGGATAAGACCTCGGAAAGGTCCTCCTCCTTCTCCGCCTCGGCTGCGCATGAGATTGAGGTGTCCATCGCGAAGACCGTCTTCTTGAACTCTCCCTTGGAGGAGCAAGAGAAAAGAAGAGGGAGCAGGAGAATCGATTTCAAATAAGTTACATTGCATCCGGGCATGGGGCAATTATGCCATAATCAGGGATAAATGGCGGGGAAAAGAAAGGGCGGCCCCATGGGAGCCGCCGATCTTCATAACGTGGGGACGTGCTTGGTGCCGTCTTCATCCGGATGGGAATCCAGATATTGGATGATGGGCTCGAAGTTCTTGTCCGCTTTGCCGACTTTGCAAAGGCTGACCTTCTTGGCTTCCCCTTTGACGAGGGCCTCGGCCAAGTCGTGGCAGCCGGCATAGCCGCAGGCGCCGCAGTTGGCGTTGGGGAGCATCTTGGCGACGTCATCGATCCGGTGATCTTCCTCAACGTGGAGGAATTTCTCCGCGAGGGCGAGGGCGACCCCGAACACGAGGCCGAGCCCCCCTAGGATCAAGACGGCCCAGAGGATCGTCAAGGGATTCACGCTAGCAAGGACGATATTCATGTCAGTTCTCCTTATTCTCCTTTTTTTCTTCTTTCTCCTGGCTTTCCTTGAGGCTCCCCTTCGGTTCATAGAGGTAGAACTCGCACCGTTTGTTATGGCAAGAGGAGCAGGCGTCGCTCGGCGACTTCTCGCAGCCTTTCGGGGCAGGCGTCTTCACGAAGAGGAGGAAGCTAACCACGAAGATGGCAAGAAGGGCGACGACGACGCAGATGGCCAGGACCCGATAGCCGGTTTCGCTCATCCGACCATCCCGCCAAGCCCGGTGAAGGCCATGGCAAGAAGCGCCGCGGTCACCAGGGCGATCGGCAAGCCTTTGAAGGCTTTCGGGGTATCCGTGTCGGCGATGCGGATGCGGATCGCGGAGAAGAGGACGATGACGAACAGGAACCCGAGGCTCGTGCCGATGGCGTTGGCCATGGACATGCCGAAGTCGAGGGCCTGGGAGGCGTTCTCCTCCACCACGCCGAGGACGGCGCAGTTGGTCGTGATGAGGGGCAGATAGATGCCAAGCGCCTTATAGAGGGAGGGGCTGTACTTCTTGATGAAGAAGCCGATCAATTGGACCAAGGAGGCGATGACCAAGATGAAGACGATGGTCCTCAGGAAGGATAGCCCCGCGAGTTCCAGAAGGAGGTAAAGCGGCCAGCAGATCAAGGCGGCCACGACGATGACGAAGGTGACGGCAAGTCCCATCGAGAAGGCGTTCTTCAGCTTGTTGGAGACGCCGACGAAGGAGCAGATCCCGTAGAAGCGGGACAAGACGACGTTATCGATGAGCATCGCGGAGACGATCGCGAGCAGAAAGGAAACGAAGTAAGACATTATTTGGCCTCCTTTTGTTGCGCCTTGGCGCTCTTCTCGGCCAAGAGGGCTTGCTTCTTCCTCTCTTTGGCTTTGTTGTCCTTATGGATCTTAACCGCGGCGATGATGGCCATGATCACGCCCAGGACGATGAAGGCGCCCGTGGGCTGGGTGAAGATGGAGAGGGAGAAATCCGGACCCCCGTAGTCGGAGAAGTTAAGGATAGGGAGGGAGACTTTCGGCAGGAAGGTGAGCGTGTTCCCGAAGGAAAGCTTCCCGGTGCCGAGGATCTCGCGGACCAAGCCGATGATCGCGATGGCCAAGGTGTAGCCAATTCCGTTGCCGATGCCGTCGAGCAAGGAATCGAGGACGCCGTTTTTGTTGGCGAAGGCCTCGGCCCTGCCCAAGACGATACAGTTGACGACGAGGAGCGAGATGAAGACGCCCAGGCTCGAATAGAGCTCCGGCAGGAAGGCCTCGGAGAACATCTCCACCAAGCAGACGAAGGTCGCGATGATGACGATGTAGGAGGGGGTCTCCACTTCCTCCGGGATCAGTTTCCGGAGGGCGGAGATGAGCACGTTGCTGCCCACCAAGACGAAGGTGAATAGCAGCCCCATGCCGAGGGCGGACTCTAGCGACGTGGTGACCGCCAGAGCGGGGCAGGTGCCCAAGATCAGGACGAAGAGCGGGTTGGCCTCCCAAATCGGGTTGAGGAAGGCCTGAAGATGGGGCGATCTTTCTTTCTTGGCCATAATCACTTGCCTCCTTTCATGTCGGCGTAATTCTGTCTCTCGAGGTTAGCGACCGCATAGAGGGCGTGGCTCGAGATGGTGGCGCCGAGGTCGCCGAATTCGACTTGGGCTTCCGCGGCGCAGGCGGTCTTGAAGGCGTTCCAAGAATGGTCTTTGCCTTGGTTGAAGACGTCGATGCAGCCCTTCTGCAGCTGCGCGGCGCGGGAGAAGGAATTCTCCAGCGCGACGATGTTCGTGAGCGTCGGGTTGTCGTAATCCTCGCCGGAGAAGCCGAGCAGGAAGTAGAGCCCGCCGTGGGCCTCGGTCTCATCGGAGCCGGACTCGTCTTTGACGACGTGGAATTCGGCTTCATAGACGACGCCGAGCTCTTTGCCTTCCGCGTCGAGGACGCTATAGGAGGCATAGATCTCGTGCTTTTTGTTTTCGCTCGGCCAGGCGTAGTCGTCGATGCCGAGGTTCTCGATCTTGGAGATGGCGAGGTGCAGATCCCTCTTCGAGAAGGAAGCGGCCCCTTTATAGAGGTTCATCGCTTGCTTGCCGAGGGTCAGCAGTCCGCCGCCTGCAGAGAGCAGCTCGACGGCCTTTTGGCCCATATTGGCGAGGACAGTGCCCGTAATGCCTGAGGGGAGAGAGGAGGCGGAATAAGACGGGGAGGTCTTGTAATCGACGTCGGCGAAGCTCGAAGAGAGGATGTATCCGCCTTCGAAGCCTTCCGCGGAGACGGCGATCGCGGCCGTGAAATCGCCTTCGCTGCCCACGTAGAAGCGGGCCGCTTCGTTGTGGAGCAAATCGTCGTCGGCGAGCGAATAGTATTTGGCGAACGTGGAATCCCCCGCCACGTCTTTGGAGGCGGCGAGGAGTTTGTAGCCTTTGTCCGCGAAGAGGGCGTTATTCCAAGCGGCGGGGTCTTCGACGATGCCGCCGGAGAGGGCGGAGAAGAGTTTGTCCGCCTCGGCGACGACCTTGCTGACGGCGGTGCTCGTGATGGTGGCCCCGACGCCGGCGACGTCGTCGTATTTGCGGTTGCCTTGGTTGACGGGGTTCAGGTAGTTTTGCTCGAAGTTGGCCTTGAAGGAGTCGTTGCATTGGATCATGGCGATCTTGACCAAGGAGGATTTGCCGTTCTCCATGGCGAAGCCGACGAGCAGTTCGAGCTCGGCGTCGCGCCCTGCGATCTTGCCGTGGAAGACTTTCCCGAGCTCTTTGGAGCCGGCATCGTCTTCGTAGGCGATGACGTAATAGTCGACGTAGACTTTGGCAACACCGGCGTCTTCAAGCTTTTTCTGCTCATCCTCGGAGGCGAAGTAGCTCTTTTTGGAGAACTTCTTCGCCGCGGGGAAGACCTCTAGGAAGGCCGCGTTGGCCTTGGATTCGTTGGCGGCGTCGATGATCGGGGCGGTCAAAAGGTTGACCCCGGAGAGCAGCCCGGCGGAGACGGCGCCTAGGCAAAGCAAGGTGCCGCCGCAGAGAAGGTATTTCTTGACTTGTTCTTTCATATCAGATGCCTCCCTGGGTTTTGGCGTAGGCCCCGGCGATCACCAATCCGATGCTGACAGAGGCCAAGATCCCGTAGGTGAGGAAGTCCTTCCAGGAATAGCGGGAATGGGCCCATTTGTAGTGATCCAAGAAGGGGGCGATGGCGTTGGCGATCAGAATCGCGAAGCCGACGCCTTCGGGGTTTGAGGCGAAAAACCTCATGAGGATCGCCAGAATCGAGGCGACCATGCCATAGGTGACCCGGGCGGGTGCGTCGATCGGCATGGTGACCGGATCGGTGATCATGAAGGTAAGGCCGAAGAGGAAGCCGCCGGAAAGCAATTGGTAGGCGGCGAATTCGAAGGCGTTCGCATAGCCTTGCTGGAAGATTCCGGCGCAGAGGGAGAGAACGGCGAAGGTGACCCCATAGGAGAGGACGACCCTCCAGTCCGCGGCGCGGCGGATGAGCAAATAGACGAGCCCAAGCAGGATCGCGACTTTGCAGACCTCGCCCATCGGGCCTTGGGAGTTGCCCAAAAGCAGGTCGAGGAGCGAATAGCCGCCCTTCCCGAAGAAGGGGTTGGAGCTTAGATAGGTGCCCCCGGTGTGGACGGAGCCGAGGCCGAAGAGCTTCACGAAGGCGTTCTCAGCATAGCCGCCGGTCCAAGAGGAGCCGAAGCAGAGGCGGGTGAAGACGAATCCCGCGGCGGCGGGGTTGAAGATGTTCTGGCCGAAGCCGCCGAAGACGAGCTTGGCGACGATGATGCCGAAGGCGCTGCCGGCGATGAGATAGAAGTATTCCATCCCGGCCATCGAGGCGGAACGGGGTTCCGCCATGAGGCCGAAGATGAGGGCGCTCACGGCGGCGGAAAGGGCGTTGACGGGGCTATAGGCCTTCAAGGATCCCTTCCCTTTGATGAGGACGAAGAGCAACTCCGCCACTTCCATCACAACCAAGGGGATCAAGAGGTTGCGGACCCCGGCCCAGCCGTATCCGCAGCTGAAGACAATGACGGGGAGCAAGGCGATGATCACGTCCAGGAGCATCATGCTCGCGTTCGCTCTCCTACGGATGTGGGGAGAGGTTTCTACGGTGAAATTCATGTTGATATTCTCCTTTCTTCCTCAGGGGAGCTTCGCCACGACCTTGGCTCTCCTCATGTAATCGGTCAAGGGGATCTTGGAGGTGCAGGAATAGGAGCAGAGGCCGCATTCCATGCAGTTCAGGACCTTGAGGTCCTTGATCTTCTGGCGGTCGACCGGCATGGTCTTCATGGCCTTCATGACCAAGACCGGATAGAGGTGGGCCGGGCAAGAGAGGACGCAGGTGCCGCAGCGAATGCAGGGCTCCTCTTTGTAATAGACCTTCTTGTTGCAGACTAGCGACGTCACCGTGCGGGTGACGACGCAGTCATCGTTCGGGATCGAGGATCCCATCATGGCCCCGCCGACGAGGAGGATCTTCTCGTCCTCTTGGCTCTTGTAGCCCCCGCAGGCCTCGATGAGGGCGGAGAAAGGGGTGCCGACGCGGACGAGGAGGGTCTTCGGAGAGACGATCTCATCGCCGTTGACGTTGACGTAGCGGTCCATGATGGGCATGCCCTTCTCAAGGATGGACATCAGCTGGATCATGGAGTTGACGTTGAAGTTCAGGATGCCGTATTTGGCGGGAAGGGTGCCGGGTTTGACTTCGATGCCGGTGGCCTTCTTGATCATGGCAAGCTCCCAGCCTTGGGGATAGAAGGATCCGAGCAGCTGCATGGACACGCCGGAATCCGGATAATCGGCGATGACTTTGTCGAAGACCGGGACGAGTTCCTTGTGCTTGGCCTTGATGCAGATGCGGGCGTCCTTGCAGCCGTAGATGCGGTTGAGGACGATCATCCCCTCGATGACTTTGCGGAGGGACCCCTCGTCTTCTAGGGCGCGGTGGTCGGCGGTCACATAGGGTTCGCATTCGACCCCGTCGATGAGGATCGTGTTGATCTTCTCCTTGGTCTGAGCCTTCACGTAGGAGGGGAAGGAAGACCCGCCCAAGCCGACGGCGGCGTAGTGCTTCAGCAGCGCCACGAGTTGGTCTTGGGTCAAAGAGGCGATCTCTTGCTTAGAAAGGCCTTTGACGGAGGGATCGAGGGTGTCCTTGCCGTCGTTTTCGAATTTCAGGTATTCGAGGACCTTGCCGTTCCGGTAACCGTGCTTCTCAAGTCCGAGGTAGGTTCCGGAGCAGGGCGAAAAGATGGGCTGATCGAAGAAGGGCCCATGGCGGATGCCGATTTCCTGAGAGAAATTTACCTTGTCCCCCACCGCGATGCTGAGATCGGCTTTCGCGCATCTCATGTTGGTTTTTGGGATGAAAAGGTATTTCTGGCTCGGGAGGGTTTCCAAAGGCAAAGACACGTTATAGCCCTTGGGCGTCTGCAGGTGATTGGATTTTGCAATCATAGAAAAGACATTGCTCCTTTTCGTGCCTATTATAGGTACAGGCGCGCACGAAGAGAAGCGATAAAAGGTTACCGTTTTACCAATTGAAAAAGAGGGCCGAAGCCCTCTTCGAGACGGTTTTTCCCTTTCTCAGTTCCAGCGGGTGGAAGCGAGATCGCCTTCAGCGTGCGGGGCATCGGTCTGGATGGCGGCGGCGAAGATTTTCTCGACGTCCTCAGCGCTGCCCTCCCCAGCGAGGGTGGCTTTGGCGGAGATGTCGGCGGTCCCATAGGTCATGACCCATTCGTTGCCTTTGTAGGAGCCGGCCTTCTTGTTGTACCAGTGGGTCAAGAGGTTGTTCTCGAATTCGAAGAGAAGAGGCTCATGG
>SFUB01000017.1 GCA_004561785.1 bacterium
ACGAGATTTTGCTCCTGTCTCGAGAATCAAAGAAATAAAAAAACAGCCGCTATTTTGCTGGCCGTTGCCCATCCCCATTGAGTTTGGAGCTTTTGGGTGTCTGTTTTCGCTATTTCCATTCATCCCCATTAGATATTGGGGTTCTCCGACTTTTCCTGAGGTCGGCACTTTCCCAAAATCTCCATCAATCCCCGGGGACGCTTTTGCCTAAGATGAGGGGATGTCCGCTTCCTGAGGCGCTCGAAGTTGGATAGGCCGCAACAGGCCTTCTTCGGGGTCTTCGCCTTGTCGTTGAAGCCCTCGGAAAGGGAATTGCTCAGCCTCCCGAACTCCCAGGGACGCCGATGCAGGAGTCGCAGATCCCAGCCTGGGGACGGAAACGGCAGGATTTTGCCGCGCGGTCCTTGGCGCGGCGCCCGAGCGAGCCGCGCGCCGGGCGCGGGGGGATCGGCCCGCTCATAGGCGTCCAGCTCGGCGGTGCCGATCCCGAACGATTCCAAAACGTCGATGCCTGCCATGGCATGCCTCCTTATGCGTCCAGCGACGGCGTCGTGGGGGGCTTTTCCGATTTCGCGAAACTCCGATCATATCCTGGGGCCGCCCCCCATGCAAAAAGGGGCTGGGACATGCCCAGACCCCAGATTTTCCCCAAGTTATGAAGGAAAATCAAAAAAGATGCAAAAGCTAAAAGAAAAGGCTTTTTGCGATGAAATTGAATCTCCAAAGGGTCATTTTTGAATTTCAAGAAATGGTCTTTAAAGGACAAACCGGGCCAATCAAAACAAAAAACACGGACGAATCCGTGCGCTCATCGAAGTGGCGGAGGCGTCGAGATTCGAACTCGAGCACCGGCATACACCGATCTAACAGGTTAGCAACCTGCCCCCTTCGGCCTCTTGGGTACGCCTCCGCGAAAGAAACTATACAACAAAGGGAAGGCCAATGGTAGGAGAATTTTAGAGCCGCCTTCAAAAGGGACCGCGATGCTTATTTTCCAACTTTTATCAGGGATCTATTTGGGTAGCGCTTTCTTTTCCTTCAACTTCGCGCGTTCCTTTATGATGAATTGAACGGCTTTCAGCCCACCAAAAACCATGAACCCGAACATCCCTTTGACTCTTGTCGAAGCCGAGACGACCCCCGTATGGATTCCCATTCTTTTGCTGCTAGGCGGATTAGGGGCTCTTTTCATCGGCATGAGCATGCTCCAATCCGCGACCGAGAAACTCGCGACCGGAGGTTTGAAAAAGCTATTTGAGAAAACCGCTTCCTCGAAACTGGCCGGAGTGGGCATCGGAACCTTGTCCACGATGATTATGCAATCTAGCGGCGCCACGACCGTCATGGTCGTCGGATTCGTGAACGCCGGAGTCATGACCTTAGCCCAGGCCGCGACTTATATCATGGGGGCCAATATCGGCACGACGATCACCGCCCAAATCGTTGCTTTAGGGGGGCTTAGTTCTTCTTCCTTCCCCCTGACCGAGACCATCATCGCCCTTACCTTGGCGGGCACGCTCATCAAAATGGCATTCAAGAAAAAACATCCGAAAATCGCCCTCGCCGGGGACCTTCTCGCCGGGTTAGGCCTTTTGTTCTTGGGGCTTGAGACGATGACGAGCAACCTTCAGATCCTTTTCCTGTCCAATGAATCCTTCAAGAGCTTCCTGACCAGCCTAACGAACCCCTTCTTGCTTCTCTTCCTTGGGATTATCTTGACTGTCCTTTCCCAATCGAGTTCCGCCGTCACCTCCATCGTTTTGGCCATGGCCATGGCCGGAGCCGTGATTGGAGGATCCGGGAACGGGGTCCTTTATCTCATTCTGGGTTCGAACATCGGGTCTTGCTCCACCGCTTTGCTCTCCTCCATCGGCGCCACCGCGAACGGGAAACGCACCGCGATGATCCATCTTCTCTTCAACGTCTTGGGGAGTCTGATCTTCTTCGTTGTTCTCCTTTGCTGGCCCAGCGCGATGGAATTGACCTTGGCTAAGCTCTTCCCGGACAATCCATCGCTTCAGATTGCCATGTTTCACACCTTTTTCAACCTCCTTTGCACCATTCTCTTTTTGCCTTTCGTGAACGTCTTTGTGAAACTCTCGAAATTCATGGTCAAAGACAAAAAGGGAAGCGTCGAATCGGATTTGCTGGACCCCCGCTTCCTTTCCACCCCCGAGCTCGCCCTTTCGCAAGCCCTTTCCTTCTATCATCTCCTCGCGAACCAATCCTTATCCTTATTGGATATCTCCCTGGACGCTTTTCTGAATAAAGACGAAACCAAAGCGGAGGAAATCAACGCCAGCAAAGAGAAGATCGCCAAAATGGCCAAAGAGCTCTCCACCTTCTTGGTAAGCGTCGGGGACAAAGGGCTCGCCCCCTCCTCAAGCGGCAAAATCTCCAGGATGCAGTTGGACATCGCGGATATCCTTCGTCTGGAGGAGGTCGCGGATAACATCGTCGGCTACACTCGCCACGAAGTAAGCGATGAGCTTACCTTCTCTTCGGTCGTCAAAGACGATCTTTGCCGGATGAAGAAAATGCTCGAGGAGATGTTCTCCCTCGTCTCCAAAACCCTCGATAAGCCCGATCTACAAAACCTCCGGTTGATCCATCGGAAGGAAGATGAGATCGACGCCCTTCGAAGCGGGATGATCGCCGGGCATTTAGAAAGGCTCGAGCAAGGGAAATGCAAACCGCAGAGCTCCAATGTGTTTATCAATTTGGTCGGCAACTTGGAACGGTGCGGGGACCACCTGAACTTCATAGCCGAACGCAACTGCTCCCATTTGCTGCCCGAAGAGGAACGCGAAAAAGAAATTCTCCGCCCATAAGAAAACCCTCGGGGAGTGAAGTGAGTCCCGAGGGTTCTTTTTTGGATCAATAGGCTTTTCCGAAGTAGACGACCATCTTTGCCTCTTGGCCGCAGCAGGGGCATTTGGTCCCTTCGTGGACGTGGTCGGGGGCGATGCAGCGGGTGGAGATACCGCCGGTCATTTCCTTGAGGCGATCCTCGCATTCGGGGTCTCCGCAGAAAGGCATCTTCGCGAATCCGCCGTGCTCATCCAAAGTCTTCTGGAGTTCCTCGACGGAGGAGACTTCATAGATGTGGGCGTTGAGATTCGCCAAGGCTTTCTGGTACATGGCTTCGTGGATCTCTTCCAAGACGCCGGGGATCTCTTTCTCGATTTCCTCGATCTTCGCGGTCTGCTTCAGTCCATCGACCCTGCGGGTCAAGACGGCCTCGCCTTTTTCAAGGTCGCGGGGGCCGACTTCGATGCGGAGGGGGACGCCCTTCATCTCGTATTGAGCGAACTTCCAGCCGGGGGTCTTGGAATCATCGTCATCGAGATATACGCGCACTCCTTCCCGTTTCAAAACCTCGACCATTTTGCGGCAAGCCTCCAAAACGCCGGGGGTTTGCATGCGGATCGGGATGATGACGACCTGAATCGGGGCGATGCGGGGAGGCAAAACCAAGCCGTTGTCATCGCCATGAACCATGATCACCGCGCCCAATAGACGGGTGGACACGCCCCAAGAAGTTTGATGGGGGGCCTCCAGTTTGTTCTCGTGGCCGAGATAGGAGATGCCGAAGGCTTTGGCGAATCCTTGCCCCAAATAATGGGAGGTTCCGCTTTGGAGGGTTTTGCCGTCATGCATCAAAGCTTCGATGGTGTAGGTGTGGACGGCGCCGGCGAAACGCTCATGCTCGGTCTTCTCGCCGGTGAGGAAGGGGATGGCCAAAAGGTCTTTGCCTAGATCCTCGTACACTTTGCGGGCCGCGATGGCGTTGTCGATGGCCTCTTGCTCGGTTTCGAAAAGGCAGTGTCCTTCCTGCCAAAGGAACTCGGATCCGCGGAGGAAGGGACGGGTCGTCTTTTCCCAACGGACGACGGAGCACCATTGGTTGTAGCACTTCGGAAGGTCGCGGTAAGAGGAAACGAGCCTCTTATAGAGATCGCTGAAGAGGATCTCCGAGGTCGGACGGATGACCAAGGGGTCATCAAGTTTTTTTCCTCCGCCCATCGTGGCCACCAAGGTCTCGGGGGCGAATCCCTCGACATGTTCCTTTTCTTTGTTGAACAGGGAGGTCGGGATCACCGAAGGGAGATAGACGTTGCTGGCGTGCAGATCTTCTTTGAAACGCTTGTTTAGATAATTTTGGATCTCCTCCCACATCGCATAGGAATAGGGAAGATAATCGATGAAGCCTTTGACGGAGGAATAATCCATGAGCTCCGCCTTGCGGCAGACGTCGGTGTACCACTGCGCGAAGTCTTCGTCGCGGGAAGTGATGGCATCGTTTTTCTTATTGCTGTTAGCCATGTTTTTCTTTGCCTTTCTGAAACCTTGGGTAGTTTACTACTTTTTCATATCGCTGACTCTCCGCACCGACTTCGGAGGGAGGGGCAGAATCATCGCGTCGTAGGGTGAGAAATCCTGAGAGGAGATGTAGCTTAGGCCGGACCGGACCAAGATCTCGATCGGACCCCAGCCCTGAACGTCGTTGGCAATGATGGGTTTATTGAATTTGAGCAGCTTCTCAACCAAGCTATGGAGCCGTGCCCGGATGCGGGTGTCCATCTCGGCGCCGGAGCCGGAATTCCCGAATCCGCAGACGAAGTAATCGAAGACCGAGTAGACGTTGGAGGGAAGGTTGAGCCCGGCTTCATCTAGGAGCAAGGCGACTTCGAAACCCTTGGCTTTGATCGTCACGATGTCATCGGAGGCCGTGGAGAGGTCGGAGGGGTCGGTATGAGAGCGGATGTCGTTCTCATCGAAGAGAAGGACAAGGTTTGCGTCTTTGGCTTTGGCGATGCGGGGGAAGACGGAGAGCAAGAAGGCTTTCTCCTCCACCCGGACGGGGAAGAAGAGTTTCTCCTTCGGGGAAAGCCTCTCATTCACGAACAACGGGATCAGGTTGCGGGCGACGGTCGTGAAGAGCTCGCGGTCGTCTCCGGTTCGGGAAGCGTAGTCTTTGAGTTCCTCCATCGAATCGAAGTAGGTGTCTTTGGGATCCGCTTTGGCAAAATAGCCAATCGAAGCTTCGTCTTTGACCGAATAGATCGGGCGGAAGGCATAGGCGATTCTCTTTTCGTTGATGATGCGCTCAACCTCGGTCCGGTAGCTCGAATCGTCGAGGACGGAGCGGTTCTCCTTGCCTTTCTCATACCACACGAGGGACTGATTCTCGTCGAAGGCGATCTCCGCCATCTTGCGGGCTTGGCTCACCAGGGTTTCGCAGTCCGCGGGGAAGCGATAGTTCTCCACCGCCCCGCACCGGCATTCAATGCGCGTGGACAAGGCGTTCACGAGCAGGAAGCGGTTGACGGCGGCAAGACCTTCTTTGGCGAGGAAGGCGGCTTTGGGGCGTTCATTCACTTTCGCGTCGCCGAGGATCAATTCGTTCCCAGAGCAGGCGATCAGGAAGTTGCCTTTCTCAGCGAAGGGGAAGAGGACGTTCTTCACTTGGGTGAAGACGACGGGGTCGATTTCTCGCTCTCTTTGCTGAGCCTTGCGGTACAGCAGGCGATAGACGATCGTCGCGCCCCGCTTCCTTCCGTTTTTCTCCAAGGCTTTCGAGTAGTCCTTGAGCGTGGAAAGGCCATGGTTGTTGATTCCGCTATGGCTGGCTTTGGAAGAAGCCATGTATTTGAACAAATAGGATTGGAGGTGGAGGATCTTCCTTTTCGGGTCCACGCTTTCGGCTTGAAGCATTGAGAAATACTGCTTCCTATCGCTAGCATCGTTCACGTCGGTCTCAAGGAAATCGCTGGCGCCGGCCACACCATCGAGCAAAGCGTTCACCCAGTTGATGACTTTCTTTTGCTCCGCCGCCGGAAAATGGCGATAGAAATCCGCGAGGTTGGATTGGTGACGGTTCCCCGGGGAGGCCACGTTGAAATAGGTCACCTTGTCCTTGGGGACGTCGATAATGTAGATGCGGGTGCTGCTGTTCTGATCGGCAAGCTTTTCCTCGTATTTCTTTTCCCTTTTGGAATCCAGACCAAAAGTTATGGCGAGGAAAATCAAACCAGCCAAAATGATGGCGATCGCCGTCCAGACGGGCCAAGCGTCCGATAAGAAAGAATTGATTTCTTGTCCCATGGGAGAGAGTGTACCACTTAGTGGTACATGCCTCAAGAAAGCCGTTGCCTAGGTTTTCTAGGGGTGTTATCATTACACCCGCGCCACGGAGGAATACCCAAGCGGTCGAAGGGGTCAGTTTCGAAAACTGATAGTGGGGCCTTGCTCCAGCTGGGGTTCGAATCCCCATTCCTCCGCCAGAAGCACGAAACGGCTCGGATGGGCCGTTTTTTCATGCAAATCCCCGCTATTTTCGCCAATAAAGGCTATGGCTCTGGTTTCCGGCGCATTGCCTAGAGGCCAAGACCCATCTATGCGCTTATGAACAAAAAACCATCCACGCCTTCCTTCTTTTCAAGATTTGGAGGGCTGGATGGTTTCCACTTTTCTGGGAGTCAGCGGATGGGCGGCAGATAGAAACGGCCGAAGACCTGCTTGAGCTCATTGACCTTGATGAAGGAATTCGGCTCGGCTTCTTGGATCATCTTCACCGCGTTTTTGACCTCATAGGAAGAGAGGACGACTTTGATGATGAACTTATCCTTGCCGCTGAAGGCGCCAACGCCTTTCACGACCGTCGCCCCATGAGGGAGGTTCGCGATGATGAAGTCGCTCAAATCCGGATTGTCGGTGACGACCTCGAGTTCCATCTTTTTGTTGCGGACGTTGATCTGATCCACGACGAGCATCACGACGAAGAGATAGATGAGGGAGAAAAGCACTTTGCCCCAAGCGACGTCCGGGGAGACATTGTGGAGCATGGATAAAGCGGCGTAGAGCATGATGCTGAGAAGGTTCAAGATGGAGGAGTATTTTCCGACCATGGTCGATTTTTTAACCGCGATATAGTAGGCGATGACGTCGATTCCGCCGCCGCTGCAATCGACTTTATAGGCAATCGCTGAACTCAAACCGGTGCATAACCCCGCAAAAATGGCTCGAGCGACCATTCCGCCGTTCTCGTTCACATAAACGGCGATCGAATCGATGAAGGTGTTAAGGCCCGGAAAATCGCAGAAGTTCGTGATGAGGGAAACCAAGCCGACGTTGATCAAGGTATAGATGGCGAAACGCTTGCCGACTCCGAAGAAAGCGAGGAGGAAGATCGGCACGTTGAGGCCGAAATAAAGAATCCCGTAGATCAAATCGTAATGGGCGTCGCCCCAGTTGTTGGTGAACAGGTCGATGATCAGGATGATGTTCTGGGCGATGCCGGTCATGCCTCCGGAAGCAAGACGCTCGCCGGTGGAGGCGAAGCTCGGCGCGAGGAAGCATTTGAAGCCGACGGCCAGAATCAAAGCGGAAAGCAAATTGACCAAAAACAAGTAGCCATGCTCGGTGATCACCTTTAGGGGGACGTGATCGTACATGAAGTCTTGATAGCGTTCTTTTAGGGTTCTGCGATTTTGACTCATAAAGCGTTCATGATTATAGGCTGTCCACGCGCGGGAAAGGAAGAGAAAAAGGGCTTAGGGAAACCCAGGCGGGAAAGGCGAAAAGCGATTTTCAGCGGCGATAGCCTTTCCCGGACAGAAACCTTCTTACCTATGGTAAGTCTTTATTGCCCAAGAAAAAGGGCAATGCTATGATTAACCCGCTGTCTAGACAGGCCGCATTTTTTTCGGAGGCTTCCGCATTACATGAACATCTTGAAAACCATTGGCGCTTCATTCACCAAACTCTGGCGCTGGATCCGCGAGACCGCTTGGGTCCAACCGCTCCTGATTGTCGGCGCCATCTTTGCCGTCATCTTCTCAATCCCCAAGGCGACCTCTTGGGTCCAATCCTTCGGGGTCGGCACCTCCACCGCCTATTACATGGCCCAGAAGAAGACCCTTGAGGGCGAATCCACCAGCGCCGAGCTCACGAGCGAAGCCGATCTCCTCACCGGTGCTTTGATGAAATGGTCCAATTTCGCCGACCAGGGCGATGGCGAATACGCCACCTACCAGGAATTCCGCACCGCCTTTGAGGCTTCGAGCGAAAAATCCGTGATTGACCGCGCCGGCGGAGAGAAGTTCTACCTCGTCTACGTCGCCAAGGGCAGCGATGCCTGCGATGAAGCTCAGGAAGGCTTCGAGAGTCTCCAAGACAACTGGGGCAGCCGCTACGTAGCCGAAGACGGCAAGTCCTTCGCCTTCTCCACCATCTACACGGACGAGGACTCCACCAACGACGACGATTTCGCCCTCGATGCCGAGAAGACCGCTTTCAACCGTTATCTTCTCAAATTCGACGACCTCGGCTTCTTCGCCGATGCCGGCGCCCGCTTCGACACCTGCGCCTACAAAAAGAACGCGAATCTGACCTCCTCCAGCAACTACGATAACTTCATCGATGCCGGCACGAAGCTCGATTCCAGCTCCTTCATCAAGCCGACCGTCATCCTAGTCGACTTCTCCAAAGAGGCCTTCGACCTTGGCCGCGTCGGCGTCTCCGAAATCCTCTTCGGGATCTCCGGCAGCACCGCTTACGACAAAGCCGAGCTTCTCATGCAGATGTGGAATCACACCTCCAAGAGCGATACCTCCAACCCCTTCACCACTGTCTACAACGCTTAATTCAAAAGCGATTCAGGGCCGATGAAACGCGGCCCTTTTCTTTTGCTATAATCTTGGCGATATGAATAACCTATCTTTCTCTTCCCCATCCTTCTCCGTCCTTACCGTCGGAAAGGGGGATCGCCCCGAACGCGCCTATTCGAAAATCGCCCTTCACCCCGGGGAGTGCGTCGCCTTGGAAACCCATGACGAGGTCCCCTGCTTCTATGGTAAAAAAGGATGCTTCCTCGCCGGGGAGATCTTCTCCGCGGATTCTGCGTTGGACGGATCTTCGATCGAGGAGGTGAAAAAGGAACTGTCCTCCAAGGGGATCAATCCTGAAGAGCTTGAGGTATACCTAGCCCCTTGCCTAACCTTCTCCCACACCATCGTGGATGAGAAAACGATCGAGAAAGTGATCGGACTGGGCTACCGGGAGGCCTGCAAAAGGACCGACGGGGTGGATTTCCTAGACGTTCCCTTGATTGTCTTGATCCAGTTCCGCAGGCTGGGGGTCAAGATGGAGAACATCCGCCTCTCCTCCTATGACACCAGCGAGAACCCCTCCTTGCTCTATTCGAAATCAAACGGGGATTTTGAAAAGAACCTGAACGTGGCGACGCTACGCTAAGCAGACAAAAAGCCGTCGGATCCTAAGCATTAACCGCTGAGATCTACGGCCTTTTCTTTTTATTTTTTCTGCGAATAGGCCCTCGCGACGCAGGGAGGGACCAAAGAGGAGATGTCCGCTCCATTCCGTTCGAGCTCATCGACCGTGGAGGAGGAGATGAAGGTCGTCTGGGAGGACGCCATGAAGAACACCATGTCCACGTCGGGGTTCACGAAATGGTTGGCCGCGGCGAGTTGGAACTCGTATTCGAAATCCGTCACCGCGCGCAGGCCGCGGATGATGGATTTGGCGTCGTGGTTCAGGCAATAATCCACGGTCAAGCCATCGTAGCTATCGACGATAACCCCTGGGATGTCCGAGGTGGCCTCTTTCATCATGGAGAGTTTCTCCTCGACGGAAAAGCGCCCCTTCTTGGCCCCATTCGTGGCCAAAAGGAGGATTACCTGGTCAAAAACCTTCAAAGAACGCCTCAGAATGTCCAAATGCCCGTTGGTGATAGGGTCGAAAGATCCTGGATAGACGGCGATTTTCATAAGCTCCTCCTTAAGGCGAGCACCTTGGTTTTTCCGTATTTATATTCCCTTTGGAAAGGGAGATCGGAATGGAAAGGCAGATCCCCTTCGTATTCGAGGATCAAAGTGGCCTCCTCGCCGAGCATCGAGTTGTCCAGCAGAAAGTCGACCGCCTCTTGGTAAGCCCCCTTCATCGCGTAGGGGGGATCGAGGAAGACGATGTCGAAGACCCTTCCCTCTTTTTTGGCCCTTTCCAAAGCCGCCCGGTAGTCCGAGTTCAGGACCTCGCCTTTGGTCTCCCGGAGAGAAGCGAGATTCTTAACGACGATCTGATAGGCCGCCCGGTCCTTCTCGACGAATAAGCAAGACGCCGCTCCGCGGGAAAGGGCCTCGATGCCAAGGGCCCCGCTGCCGGCGAAAAGATCTAGCACCCTGGCCCCTTCGATGCGGTCGCCCAAAGAAGAGAGCATGGCCCCACGGACCATGTTCTTAGTCGGCAGGGTGGTCGCGCTGTCCGGGGTTTCTATGTTGCGGGAGCGATAGTCCCCGCCGATAATCTTGATCATAGTTTGCCTCCGCAGGAAGTCTCGTCTCGGAACGGGTCGAAGAGAGTGGAATCCATCTGACGGTATAAAGAAGCCATAGGGGCGTAGGCTTTCCGATAAGCCTCACTCGAAGGGAGCTCGTCGAGTTCCTTTTTAATAAGGTATAGGGAGTGCCAAGCCTGCTTGGCCTGCTCGCTTTCCTCTCCATAGGTGGAGCGGGCCTCCTCATAGGCGCGGGTCTTATTCTCTTTTTCTTTCGCGAGCTTTTGAGCTTGCGGATCGCTTTCGAGGGCACGCTCCGCTTCCTTGAGCCTCTTCATCCTCGGATCGGAGGACAAAGCGTCCCGAAGCGCGGACAAGGCTTCCATCGTGGCTTGATTCATGAGCCTATTTTAAAACGAATCCCCGCGCGGGTGCTATAATCGTCTCATTATGTTGCACATCGTCAAAGATTCCACGCCCAGTCTGCGTTCCCGCTGCAAGGAAGTCCCCTTGCCCCTATCCAAAGAAAACCAAGAGCTCATCGATGAAATGCTGCGCTATCTCCTCTCAACCCAAGACCCCGACTTCCGCAAGAAGCACCCCGGCACCCGGGAAGGGGTCGGCTTGGCCGCTCCGCAGGTCGGCCACAACGTGAGGATGCTCGTCATTTCCTACCCAAGGTATAACGCAAACGGGGAGATCGACGGGAAGACCGAGTATCAACTCGTCAATCCCAAGATCACCACGACCTCGGTCCGGAAAGCCTACCTCGACGCCGGGGAGGGATGCCTCTCCGTGGACGAAGAGCATCCCGGTCACGTCATCCGCCACTTCAAGATCACGGTCGAGGCCTTCGATGCGAAATCCCATCAGAATATCGTCATCACCGCCCGGGGATACGACGCGATCGTCTTGCAGCACGAAATCGATCACCTGGATGGCATCCTCTTTTATGATCGGATCGACAAAGTCCATCCCGACAAGACGATCCCCGGCGCATACGTTTGCTGATCTTTCGCTCAAGGAATCCGTTTGTCAAAAGCCGATGGGTCTCACTTCAGAATGGCCCGTGGCTTTTTTCTTGCATCGACAGGATTGGATGAAAAAGAAAAGGCTTTCATAAACATTTAATTAGACACGGGGATACAGAAACGATATATTACAAGGCGACATCCGATTCTTTATAGAAACGAGGAGGTAATTTGGCTTTCGCCAAGAAGTTATCCTATGTATCAATCACCAGTATCCATTTACGCTCTCGGCGGCCTCGGAGAGGTCGGCAAAAACACCTACTGCATCGAGAACGAGCACTCGATCATCCTGCTAGACGCGGGGGTCCGCTTCCCAGAGGCAAACCTCCCCGGGGTGGATTACGTCATCCCCGACTACACCTATCTCAAGAACAACCGCGCGAAGGTCAAGGCTCTTTTCATCACCCACGGCCACGAAGACCACATCGGCGGCATCCCTTTCTTGATCCGCTCAATCTACGTCCCCGTCATCTACGCCCCGAAGCTCGCCTGCGCCTTGATCCGCCACAAGCTTGAAGACGCGCGCATCAAGGACAACATCAAGATCGTCGAATACGACCAGGATTCGATCATCAAGGTCGCCGACGATTTCACCGTGAGCTTCTTCCGCGTCACCCACTCGATCCCCGATAGTTTCGGCATCGTGGTCAACACCTCAGAGGGGCGCATCGTCGATTCGGGCGACTTCAAAATCGACTTGACCCCCGTGGGCCCGAATTTCGAAATCAATAAGCTCGCCCGCTTAGGCGATGAGGGCGTTGATCTTCTTTTGGCCGATTCCACCAACGCGGAGATCGAAGGCTACACCCCTTCAGAGACCAATGTCCGAAAGGGCGTCGAGGAGATCTTCGACAAAGCCCCGGGCCGCATCATCGTCTCCACCTTCTCCAGCAACATCAACCGCATTCAGCAGGTCGTTGAGGTCGCCGTCGCCCATAAGAGGAAGATCTGCATCCTCGGGCGTTCGATGAAGAACGTCGTCGGCATCGCGAGGGAGCTCGGCTACATCAAGATCCCCGACTCCTCGGTCATCGAGGAAGGCGATGTCCGCAACTTCAAGCTTTCCGAGGTCTGCATCCTCTGCACCGGAAGCCAAGGCGAGAAGCTCGCCGCCTTGTCCCGCATCGTCGCAGGCGAGAATCGGAACATCTACATTCTTCCTGGCGATACGGTCGTCTTCTCCTCCAACCCCATCCCGGGCAACGGGGCTTTGGTCGATGCGCTCATCAACAACTTGGTCAAACTCGGAGCCGACGTGAAGCAGAATTCCTTGGCCTTCTCCCTTCATTCCTCCGGTCACCCCTCCCGTCAGGAGCTGCGCCTCCTCCAGCGTTTGGTGCGTCCGAAGTACTTCATGCCCGCCCATGGCGAATACCGCATGCTTCGCCTCCACGGCGAGGTCGCGGAGGCGCTTGGCATGCCGAAGGATCACATCTTCCTCTGCGACAATGGGGATCAATTGACCCTCTCCAAAGGCAAAGTCACCCGTGGGGGCCATATCCCCGCGGAGGCCGTCTATATCGACGGGAACGATCTCGACGGGGTCTCCTCCCAGACCATCAGCGATCGCGCGATTCTCAAAAACGAAGGCATGGCCGCAGTCTTGGTCACCATTGACAGCAAGCGCAACGAAGTGGTCGTCCCCCCCGTGGTCTACGCCAGGGGGTTCTCCGCTTCCGAGGCAACCCACGTCATCCGCCATGCGCAGATGCACGCTCAGGAGGCTCTTCAGGAGGCGATGGCGGCCCCCCATGCCACCTTCGCGACCATCAAGAACTCCATCCGCACGACCGTGAGCAAATACATCGAAAGGAAAACCGGCCGCAAGCCCATGGTCATCCCCGTGAT
Organism: bacterium; assembly: GCA_004561785.1. Taxonomy (GTDB): domain Bacteria; phylum Bacillota_I; class Bacilli_A; order RFN20; family CAG-826; genus Alloenteromonas. The sequence goes on from SFUB01000017.1 coordinate 13,177, forward strand.
CATGAACACGTCCCTTTGATATGCTGATCCTCGCTTCTTCCTCCCCGCGTAGAAAAACGCTCCTGAAGAAGGTATGCGAGGATTTTTGCGTGCTCCCGCCGGACTATGACGAAAGGAGCCTGTCCCTCCCTCCCGAAGCTTTGGCTTTAGAGGAAAGCAAGATGAAGGCCTACTGCGTTTTCTCCTCCCACCCCCAAGACGAGGTCCTCTCCTGCGACACGATCGTAGTGCTCCACGGCAAGGTCCTAGGCAAGCCCAAAGACGAAGAAGAGGCGATCTCCATGCTCCTTTCCGAGCAGGGGCAAATCCAGACGGTCCTTTCCGGCTACACATATCTACGAGAAGGGAAGGAAATCAGCAGGACCGTCGCGACGAAGGTCCATTTCAATCCTTTGACGTTAAGCCAAATAAAGGAATACGTGCATGCGAAAAAGCCCCTGGACAAAGCCGGGGCCTATGGGATTCAGGACGATTACCCCCTCATACAGAGGATCGAGGGAAGTTTTGACAACGTGATGGGGCTTCCGACGGAAGACCTCATCCAGCACGTCAAGCCTTTTCTCCGAACAAAGTGAAGTAGACTTCCTCCGCGTCGCCTTTGATGACCAAGGTGAGTTGGTTCGACATCAGGATGAAGCCGTCGACGCCGGCTTTTTTCACGCTTGCCTGATCGACTTTCGAGGCGTCTTTGAGTTTCAAGACGATGCGGCTTCCCCTCAGCTCTTTGCCGAGGATGTTCTCTTCTCCCCCGAAGGCTTCGAAATAAGTCTCCTTGGAAGCGATGAGCTTCTTGGGGCCTTTCTTCTTGATCCCTGCCAAGACGATCGCCAAGGCGGCGATAAGCAGGCATCCGGCGAGGATGAGGGCAAGCCACCAAGAGGAGGAAGCAAGCCAAGAAGAGAATTCTTGTGAGGAGTTGTTATTCATGGTCGTGGGATATAATATCACGCGAGGAGAAGATTATGTCCAACGCGATTGAGATCGAAGCCAAAGCCCTGGTACGGCAGGGCGATTATCGGAAACTCGTTTCCCTGTTCCCGTCTTGCAAACGTTACGTGCAGACCAATTATTACGTCGATGATGATTCCTTGGATTTGGCCAAAGAAGGCATCGCCCTGCGCGTGAGGGAGAAAAACGGCGTCTACGAGATGACCTTGAAGACCCCGTTGTCGGAAGGGCTTCTGGAGAAGAACTGCTCCCTCACCCCCGAGGAATTCGCCGCCTTGCAGCAAGAAGGCGCCTTCCCTAAGCGCGACATCGCCCGCTTCCTGACGATGCTCGGGTTCGATGTGGATAAGCTCAGGATTTTGACTTCCCTTACCACCTACCGCGTCGACGTCTCTTACGAAGGAGGGCTTCTCTCCATCGACCAGAACGAATATTCCGGCGAGCTGGATTACGAGGTCGAATTCGAATACAACAACCTGGAAGGGGCCCAGAAGATCCTTAGGGACCTTTTGGAGAAAAACGACATCCCCTGCTCCTTCTCCGCATCGACGAAGACGCGCCGGGCGATGAGGGCGATCGGAAAATAAAGCAAAGGCCCCAAGGCATGACCTTGAGGCCTTTTTTTCATTCGTGTCCGTCGCAGTCTTGATATTGCGGGCAAGACAAGCATGCGAAGCGGGCGAAACGCCTCGCCCTCGGAACGAAGGCGTCGATTTCCTCGGCGTTGTAGCCGACCTGGATCTTGCGATCGTCGACGATGATCGGCCGGCGAAGGACGCTGGGGTTTTCGCGGACGAATTGGATGAGCTCCGAGATCTTCATCGAATCGAAGTCGATATGCTGCTCTTGCACGATTTTTGAGCGAGGGGAAATGATGTCATCGGTCCCGTTTTCGGATTTGACGATCATCTCCTTGATCTCGTCCGGGGTGAGCCCGGCAAAGATATTCCGGTCCACATAGGGGATTTTTTGCTCCTCAAACCATTGTTTCACCTTGCGACAGCTGGAGCAGCTGGGGGAGGTATAAATCTTAATCATATCGGTTTCAGTATAGACGCATTGGCTTCCTTTCAAAAGGGGGCGGGCGAATTGGGGAGGCCTGGCCTTTCTGAGTTCGCATAGTAGAATACCCCCATGTCAAATCCGGATAAGAACTTGATCGCCATCGACGTAGACGGGACGCTGCTCGCCCCGGATTACTCCCTTTCTGCCAAAACCGCTTCTTTTCTGCGTGCCTTATCCGAACGCGGGATTTGGATCGTTCTCTCTTCCGGAAGGCCTTATCGGGCGATGAAGGAATATTATGAGGCTTTGGGTTGCCGCGGACCTTTGATCTGCCATAACGGGGCCCACGTCTTCTCTCCGGATGGCTCTTTCCCGGAATATAAGAAGACCTTCCCAAAGGAGGAGGTCCTCCTCTTTTTGAAAGAGGCCTCCCCTTATCTACGCGGAGTCCAGGCCGAAGGGGAGAATGCCTTATTCCGGGACGGGATGGACGGAGAACTGAATCCTTTCTTCCCCGAGGCGGGGATGGATATCGTGCAGGGAAAGATGGAGGCCATCCTCCAAGAAGACCCCTATGCGGTCGTCCTAAGGGAAAAGAAAAGGGACGATGGCTTGTTTTCAGTCTTGGCAAGACGCCATCCTTCTTTGCTTTGGAGGCATTGGACGGGATCTTGCTTCTCAGAGCTCGCCCTCCCTGGCGTCAGCAAAGGCAGCGCATTGTCCTTCATCAAAAACGTCTTGGGGATCCCCAAGGAGAATTGCTTCGCCTTCGGGGATTCGGATAACGATTTGGAGATGCTGCTAGAAGCCGGGCACCCCTTCGCGATGAGGAATTCGAAATCGAAGGCCCTGCTCTCTTCCTTCCCGATTACCGAGAAAGGGAACGGGGAAGACGGGGTTGCCTTTGAGCTTTCCAAGCACTTCGGCTTCTAAAGAAAACCCTCAGGAGGTCATCCTGAGGGAAGGATTCAGTAAGGAAGCGCGAGCTTCTTCTTCAGATCGGCCCAAATGGAATCGACTTTCCCTTGGAGGCCTTCTTTCTTTTCGGCGACGGCTTCGACGTAGAACTTCATCTTCGGTTCGGTGCCGCTTGGGCGGACGGTCACGGTGGAGCGGTCCTTCAAGACGTATTGGACGACGTCGGAAGAAGGAAGGCCTTCGATCTTGAGGATCGAGCCATCCGCTTTCCTGGTTTCGTCAGAGAGGTAATCGCGGGTTTCCTCGATGGGCGTCCCGTCGATTTCGCTCAAAGGGGCTTGGCGGAGGCTTTCCATGAGTTCTTGCATCTTGGTGTGCCCGCTTAATCCTTCGAAATAGACGCTCATGGTCGCCGTGTCATGGTAGCCAAGGCGTTCCTGAAGCTCTTCGTAGGCCTGGCCTAGGTTCTTGCCGCGGCGTTTGTGGTACAAAGCCATCTCAGTGTAAAGCAAGATCGCCTGGACGCCGTCTTTGTCCCTCACGAAGGGGGAGATGAGGCAGCCATAGGATTCTTCGTATCCAAACAGGAAGGTCGGGCCGTTCCCGAGTTTCTCGTAATAATCGATCCGGGATCCGATGTATTTGAATCCGGTCAGGAAGGATTCGGTCTTCACGCCGTAGCTCGATGCGACTTCCCTTCCTTGGGTGGAGGTGACGATGGTGTCGTAGATGACCCCATTACGGGGCAACGTCCCCTTTTCTTTGCGGCTGGCTAGGATGTAATCGATGAGCAAAGCCCCCGACTGGTTGCCGGTGAGGCGTTTGTAGGATCCGTCTGAATCAAGATAGGCAAGCCCGCAGCGATCGCCGTCGGGATCCGTCATGACGGCGAGGTCGGCGTGGTGTTTCCTCGCGTATTCCAAGCTCAGTTCCCAAGCCTCCGGAATCTCCGGGTTCGGGGATTTCGTGGCCCCAAAATCGGGGTCATGGACGCATTGTTCCTTCACGGGGATGATCTCATATCCGAGGTCGGAGAAGATCCTCATCGCGTTCTCATAGCTCGCGCCGTGCTGGGGGGAATAGATGATCTTGAAGCCTTTTTTGTCGAGTTCGGGATGGCATTGGATGGCTTTGACCTTCTCGCAATAGAGATCGTCCAGTTCTTTGCCGATGATGGTTTGCTTTCCTTTTGCGTCGACTTTTTCTTTCTTCAAAGTGAGGGGGTCGCCTAGATCCGAAAGGATTTTCAATAATGGGGCGATCGAATCCGGGGTGAGCTGACACCCGGTTTCATCATAGGCTTTGAAGCCGTTGTATTCCTTCGGGTTATGGGAGGCGGTGATCATGATGCCTCCGGCGCAGCGGAGTTCCCTCACGGCGAAGCTCAGTTCCGGGACGGGGCGAAGGGAATCGAAGAGATAGGAACGGATCCCCAAATCGTTCAGGATCGAAGAGCAAAGCAAAGCGAATTCGCGGGAGTGACGCCGGTTGTCATGGCTGATGGCGACGCCTTTCTCGCAGGCGTCCTCGGAGCGATGCTTCAGAAAAAGGCCGAACCCGTAGGCGGCTTTCCCTACGGTGAAGCGGTTGAGGCGGTTCAGCCCGATGCCGAGTTTCCCCCTCATGCCCCCGGTTCCGAAGGGAGCCTCTTGGAAGAACGCATCTTCCTTCTCCTCTTGGTCCATGGCCAGAAGGGACTTCTTCTCGTCTTCTTGAAGCGAAGGGCTATTGAGCCATTCGCGGTAAGTTTTTTCGATGTCCATATTTTTCCCCGGCGGTAAGTTTAATCCCCTTAACCAAGCGTGGCAATTATGTCTTTCTCTTCTTTCGGAAGAGGGCAGACGAATTCGCGCCCGCTTAAGGGGGACAAAATCCCGGAGAGCTCGCCGAAAGAGAGCTTATAGGCGTGGAGAAATTGGTTTTCCAGGCCGAATTGCTTCTTCATTTTGCGGCAGTCGGCGAAATCCCCGTATTTCTCATCGCCCACGATCGGATGGCCGATCGAAGCCAAGTGAACCCTGATCTGATGGGTTCTGCCCGTGACGAGATCGCATTCGACGAGGGTGTAATCCCCGTGATGCTCCAAGGCTTTGTAACGGGTCAAAGCCGTTTTTCCTCCTTGAGAAAGGGGGGCGATGGAGACTCTGCCGGAGAATTCGTCTTTTTTGAGGGGCTTATCGATCTCCCCTTCTCCTTCTAGGTCCCCCACGACCAAGGCAAGGTAACGTTTTGAGATGCCGACGCGGGTCTTGAATAGATCCGTCAATGCCTTGAGCCCGGCGTCGGTCTTGCCATAGACGACGATCCCGGAGGTATTCCGGTCGAGCCGATGGGCGGGAGAGGGAACGAAGCTGTTGTCATTGGGGTCGAATTCGCCTTGGAGGTATAGATAGTCCAAAACGGCGTTGCCCAAAGTCTCGCGAACGCCGGTTTTGTCGCCATAGACCAATAGGCCTTTTGGTTTGGACACGATCAAAACATTGGGGTCCTCATAAAGGATCGGATAAGGGAACGCCCGTTTCTCCGCCGGGCGGGGCTTCTTGAAGTCCTCGAGTTGGGCGTCGGTGACATAGATGCGGAGCACGTCCCCTTCTTGGAGGACGTAATCCTTTTTGATCCAATGTCCATTGGCTTTGATGTCTTTCTTTCGGAAGGCCTTGTAGATAAAGCCCAAAGGGGCTTCCGGAAGGTATTTCTTGACGAACTTCTCGGCCTTTTGGCCGGCGTTGCTGCGATTGATCTCAACTTCTTTCATGCGGATTTGATTATAGGATAAAGAACGACCGCGCGGGCGGGTTTTCAAGAAATACGGGGCATCCCCGGCGAAGGAGCTCCGGAGCGATCCGATCAATCCTTGTTTTCCTTTTTCAGTTCTTCCTCCCGCCTCCTGAGGATTTTGGGGAAGGTGATCAAGAAGGTGACCGCGGTGATCCCTCCGGCCAGGGCGTCGGCCACGCCTTCGGAAAGATAGACGCCATAGCATCCCCAAAGATGGGAGAAGAGGAAACAGAGGGGGATCAGGATGACGATCTTCCTCATGACGGCGAGGAAGAGGGCGCTTTTGGCCTGCCCCAAAGCGACGTTGACGTTCTGCAAGGTCATCTGGACGAAGAACATGATGGAACCCATCAGGAAGAACGGCGCATAGGTCTTCACCAATTCGGCGACTTCCTCGCTTGCGGAGAATAGAAGCGAATACACCTCAGGGAAGGCCAAAGAGATGGACCAGGTCACCACGGCGTAGGCAAAGGCGAGGATCGTCGTGTCTTTGATCCCCTCCTTGAGCCTTTTGGAATCCCCTTTGCCGAAGTTGTAGCTCATGAAGGGCTGCATGCCATAGCCAATCCCGTTCAGAGGCAAGGAAATAAGCTGAAGGGCGCTCAGCATGATGGTCAAGGCGGCCGTGTAATCTTTGTTCCCGCCGCTAGCCCAGTTCAGATTGACGTTGAAGACGATTTGAATCAAGCATTCGGTCGCGGTCATGATGAAGGGGGACAGTCCTAAAGACAGAATGCTCTTCAAAGCGGACCAACGGGGCACCATATCCTTGAAACGGAAATGGAACTGGCTGCTTTTGCGGAAGAAGAGGAGGATCACCCAAAGGAAGGAGACGAATTGGCTGAGGACGGTGGCTAAGGCCGCCCCTTGGACGCCGAGCTTGAAGACGAAGATGAACAAGGGATCCAAGCCAATGTTCAAGACCGCCCCGATGAGGGTCGTCGCCATGGAAAGAAGGGATTTCCCCTGGGCGGTGACGAAGGAATTGAGGCCTTGGCCCAGCAAAACGAAGACGATGCCCAAAGAATAGACCTTCAGATAAGAATCCGCATAATCCAAAGAGGCCTCCGGGCAGCCGAAGGCGCTGACCAAATAACGGGATGAGCAGAAGCAGGATACGGAGAGGATGAGGCTCAAGACGAAAAGCAAAGAAAAAGAGTTATTGAACAGGAGGTTCGCCTCTTCTTTCTTCCCCTCCCCGAGTTTCATCGAGGCCCGAGGCGATCCTCCTAGCCCCACGAGGTTGGCGAAGGCCTGAAGGATGATGGTGATGGGTAAAACGATGCCTAAAGCCGCCAAAGCCTCCATTCCGCATCCCTCGATGCTAGAGACGAACATGCGGTCGACCGCGTTATAAAGGAAAGAGATCAACTGGGCCGCCACGGCGGGCAGGGAGAGTTTGAATACCAAGGGCCAAATCTTGCCGCTGCCGAGTCCTTTCGTCGCGTCCTTTTCCATAGGTTCGACATTATAAGGCTTTTGGGCGCTATCGCTTCATCGAAGTCATCGAGAAGGAAAGAATAGCGCTGTGAGCGTTCGGCAAAAAAGTGCTTGAGTATTCAGCAGGCACCTCTTATAATCCTTTTTGCCGTTTTAAGCGGCAATTGGAGGAATACCCAAGTGGTCGAAGGGGCGGGCTTGGAAAGCTCGTAGTCTCTTAACCGGGAGCTAGGGTTCGAATCCCTATTCCTCCGCCATCGAAAATCAACACGGAGGAATCCGTGTTTTTTATTTTTTCACTCACATAAACGACTTTATATGGAGTTTTCTTGATAAAAATAGGTAATTTTAATTATAATCTTATTGAAAATTTCTTACGTATGCGGAACAAATTTTCAGTGGAGGCTTTATGCAAATCATAGAAAGAGATTCCTATTTACAGAAACTGATTAATAAAAGAGGCAATGGTCTTGTCAAAATTGTTACGGGTATAAGAAGATGTGGAAAATCTTTCTTGCTTGATCCTTTGTTTAAAGATTATTTGATAGGGGAAAAGGTACAAGAAG
>SFUB01000084.1 GCA_004561785.1 bacterium
CTTCGACTCGTTTGGATAACATCAAGGCTTTTGTGAACATTTCCTATGGTTGCGATAAGTTCTGCACCTATTGCATCGTCCCCTATACCCGCGGCAGGGAACGTTCGCGCCCCTTAAAAGACATCGTGGAAGAATGCCGCGGCTTGGTGGAAGAAGGATTTCAGGAAATCACTCTCTTGGGCGAGAACGTGAATAGCTACGGGAAAGACTTCCATGACGGCACGAATTTTGCGACCTGTCTTCGGCAAGTGGCTGAGACGGGCATCCCGCGTCTTCGCTTCATGACGAGCCACCCTTGGGATTTTTCTTCGGACATGCTGGAGGTGATCGCCTCCCATCCGAACATCATGAAATGCATCCACCTGCCCCTCCAATCCGGGAACGATGAGATTCTCGCCCAAATGGGCCGACGCTACACCAGACAGAAATACTTGGATTTGGTAAAAGAAATCCGCGAGAAGATCCCTGGATGCGCCATCACGACTGACATTATCGTGGGCTTCCCGAATGAAAACGAAGAGCAGTTCAACGATACCTTGACCCTCTGCGAGGAAGTCAAATACGACGCGGCCTTCACCTTCCTTTATTCCCCGAGAAAAGGAACCCCGGCCGCGGCCATGAAGGACAACGTCCCGGACTCCGTGAAGCATGAACGCTTCAACCGTCTCCTCAAAGTCATTGAGGCGGGGGTCATGTCCCATTCCAAAGAGATGGTCGGAAAAACCTATTCCGTTCTCGTCGATGGACCGAGCAAAAAAGACCCAAAGATGCTTTCCGGCTACACGGAATCCGGGAAGCTGATCAACTTCGCTGGGCCTGCTGCTTTGAAAGGGGCGATTGTCTCCGTGAAGGTCATTGAGGACCGCGCTTTCTCCATGATCGGAGAGCTTACGGAAGATCCGTTGATCCTCCTTGCGAAAAGACTCGGGGAGACGCTTCGAAAAGAAGAACAGGTGGAGGCTTTCTTCTCCGCCAGGAAGTCCTTCTTGGAAGATCCCGCCCTCAAAGAGCTGCGCGCCAAAATGGAGGACGCCCAGAAGAGGATGATGTCTTCCGCCGCCGCTCAAAACGATGAGGACTACGTGAAGGCTAAGAAGGACTTTGAGTCCTTCAAGAAACTCTACGAAGAGCATCCCGTGACGAAAAATTATCTTTCAGTCCAAGAGGATGTTCTGCCTTTGTTGAAAGAAATCGGGGCGGTTTTGCAATGATATTGGTCCTCACCGGCCCAACCGGAAGCGGAAAAAGCGAACTCGCGGTTTCTCTTGCCAAAAAGATCAACGGAGCCGTCGTCAACGCGGACGCCTATCAGGTCTATCGGGAACTAAGCATCGCTACAGCCAAACCCAGTGAGTCCATGAGAATGGAGGTCCCCCATTACCTTTTCGATTTTGTCCCTTTGGATTCCTCCTATAACGTCGCGGAATATCAACTCGATTTGCGTTCGGAAATCGCCGAGCTTCAGAAAGGCGGGAAGAACATCATCGTTGCCGGAGGAACGGGGCTCTACATCAAGGCCGGACTCTATGATTATGAATTCCCGGAGGAGGCACCTGTGGACATGTCTTCCTATGAAAGCCTGAGCAACGGGGAACTTTATGAAGAGGCTAGGAAGCTGGATGAGGAGGCCTTGAAGGATATCCACCCAAACAATAGGAGAAGGATCCTCCGCTTGATCCAATATTGCTTGGCCACCGGAAACAAGAGATCCTCCGTGAATGCGAAGCAAGCGCATAAGCCCCTTTTCGATGTCCGCTTCTTCGGCCTGAACAAAGAGCGGGAAGAACTTTACCCCCTCGTTGAGAAACGGGTCGATAAGATGTTCGCCATGGGACTAGAAGAAGAAAACAGAATCTTGGTAGAACGCTATGGTCGCGATCAACGGGCCTTCCAAGCAATAGGGGTAAAAGAATTCTTCCCTTATTGGGATGGAAAAGCCACCTTGAAAGAGACCGAAAACCTAATCAAAGAGAACACCCGTCATTACGTAAAAAAACAAATGACTTGGTTCCATCATCAGTTTCCGATTCAATGGATTTCCAGCGAAGAGGAGATTCTCTCCGCGATATCCCTCTGAGACGGAAAAGAACTTTCTCTTCTTTCATAGATAGATGATAATGAACGTGTGCGGAGGAAATAGATAAGATGTCCCTTTTACGAATTGAGGAAATTGCAAAAAACGCCGGAATTGATCTCGATGACTTGGAGCAATACGGAAAATTCAAAGCGAAAATCGAACCGTCTTGCTATGAAAAACTGAAAGACAAACAAGATGGGAAACTTGTTTTGGTGACTGCCATCACCCCAACGAAAGCCGGGGAAGGGAAGACCACGATGTCCATCGCTTTGGCAGAAGGATTCGGACGGATCCAGCAAAAGGCAATGCTCTGCCTCCGCGAGCCTTCTTTGGGGCCCGTGTTTGGCATCAAAGGCGGCGCTACGGGCGGTGGGCTAGCTTCAATCGCTCCCGCGGAAGACATCAATCTTCACTTCACCGGGGATATGCACGCTCTTACCTCCTCCATTAATTTGATCGCCGCCGTCATCGACAATTCCATCTACCAGGGAAACCCTTTGAATATCGATCCGGAGAGGATTGTTTGGAGCCGCGCGATGGATATGAACGACAGAGCCTTGCGTTCTTTGACCGTCGCGGAAGACGACCCCAAGGCAACTCCTAGGAAGGATCATTTCGTGATCACGGTCGCATCCGAGCTCATGGCGATCCTTTGCCTTGCCCAAAGTGAAGAAGACTTTCTCCATCGAGTGGAAAAGATCATCGTTGCCTACAGCAAAGACGGAAATCCTGTCACCGTAAAGGACCTCCGAGTCACCCATGCCATCATGAAACTAATGCGCGAGGCACTCAAACCGAACTTGGTCCAGACGGTAGAGAACAATCCCGTTTTGGTTCATGGCGGCCCCTTCGCCAACATTGCTCACGGATGCAATTCCGTGTTCGCCACGAAACTGGCTTTGAAACTTGCCCCAATTACCATAACCGAAGCGGGTTTCGGCGCTGATCTTGGCGCTGAAAAATTCCTCGATATCGTTTGCAGGGAATCTTCATTCCACCCTGACTGTGTGGTCATGGTAGCCACGATTCGCGCTTTGAAAATGCATGGCGGAGCGGATTACGACGAGCTTCAGAAAGAAAATCTTGAAGCCCTGAAGAAGGGCGTCGTAAATCTTAAAGCCCATTTGGACAACATCGGAAAATTCGGCGTGCCCGCCGTCGTGGCAATCAATCACTTTGCGCAAGATGCGGATGCGGAAGTCGCCTTCCTTGAGCAATGGTGCCAAGAGAACGGATATGTTTGCTCTTTTGTGGATGCTTTCCTCAAAGGTGGGGATGGGGCGATTGATTTGGCCAAAAAGGTTCAGCATACCCTTGAGACAAGACCTTCTAGCTACCATCCGATTTACGATTTAAATGCTGGTTTAAAGGATAAAATAGCTAAGATTTGCACAAAAATCTACCACGCTGGAGAGGTTTCTTATTCCCCGGAGGCCGAACGCCAACTGGCGGAGTACGAAAGAATGGGGTTCTCGAACGCTTATATCTGCATGGCGAAGACTCCGGCGAGCTTCACGGATGATCCGACCGTTCTTGGCGCCCCGAAGGGCTTTAAGATCACAGTAAGAGAAGTCCGCTTGGCGGCTGGGAGCAATTTCGTCATTCCTCTTACTGGGAAGATTCTAACGATGCCCGGTTTGCCAAAAGTTCCTGCCGCCGTGAAGATGGAGGATCTCCCGTGGTGATTTCGGATGTCGGGCTTAATGATATCGTCGAGATGAAAAGGCCCCATCCTTGCGGAGGCGGGAGCAAACGCTTCAAAGTGATCCGCCTCGGGGCTGATGTAAAAATCCAATGTCTTGATTGTGGAAAGGTTTTGATGCTGACCCGCGATCAGTTCAACAAACGGCTGAAGAAGATTGTGTCCAAAGATCCATCCTCCGCCGATTAATCCGGCTTTTCCTTTTCTTCCTCTTTATGGATATGTGGGGGGAAGAACGGTGATCTTGTATCAAGGGAAGAATGTCGGCAAAGCATTCCAAGACGGAAAGAAAAAGAGATTCGTTTTTCGACGTTGCTCTTT
>SFUB01000018.1 GCA_004561785.1 bacterium
AAATCCGATTCCCATTCATGTTATTTTTCCCATTTCCAGATTCCATTATAGCTAGGCGTATGTAAAAGTAAATATATCGGAATAAAATATTCCAAAATATATGTTTTCATCTCTTGGAATAAGGGGCAAAACCATTTTTACTAGAGATACCAGCAAACGTTGGATAAATACCCCCATGGTATAAATTCCTCCGCCAAACAATCAGAGACGGTTGGGAGGCGGCTCTGGTTGTTTGACGATAACCCTTCCCTCGGGACGCCTCCCAACAGTCGGAAGGGATTTTTATGTTGGACAAAACGGCGGTCGAATCCATGACCGACGAGGAGATTTCCAAAGCGATCGATCTGCTTGTCTCGGAGGCCTCGGGGCGAGAGCTGGAGGCTTCAAGATTCCGAAAGGCCTCTTTGGCTAAATCCAGCAAAAGGAACCCGTAATCAAAACACATCCGTGGAATTTAGCTTCCTTTGAAGCGTCTTCTCAGCCAAACGTGGAATACAGTCTTTGATTTTCGTTGTAGGTCCAATCTTCCTGCTTCTAAATTTGACTACAAATCCCAGTTCATGTTTCAACCGTTTTCGGTGTTTTGAACTCTAAATGGGTAGAATCGCAAAGAAAACTCCTAAACAATCATCAAAGCGGCTAAGGACGCCAATAGGGACGGCAGGGATATCGCCACCCCATAAAGGCAGAACTTCCCAAAGGAAAAGGAAACGCCGTGGTCTTTGAGAATACCCATCCAAAGGATCCCGGCAAGCGCCCCAAGAGGGGTCAAGATCGCGCCTAGATTGCTGGAGGCGATGCAGGCGAACAGAGCTTGGCTTGGGGCGTTCGACAAGCTCAAGACGTCTCCGAAGAGGACCGACATCGGGAGGTTGTTCATGACGTTCGCGGACAAAAAGGAAGCCAGCCCATATCCCCAGACGGGGGAGAATTGATTGAGCCAGCTCCCAAAGTCCAGGCTAAGGCCGACGGAAGAGAAGGCCATCACGATCCCAAACATGGAAAGCAAGAAAGGGGCGAGGGTGAAAGGGAGACGCTTCAACGAGGAAAGAAGCAAAATCGGCTTGGTCTTGAGAGAAAGGGACCGGAAGAGGGCCAAAATCAGCAGCAAGCCCGCCCCGATGGAGGCGAAGATCCACATGGGGAGGTCGAGGAAGCCACTTAAGGCCATGAGGACGGTGGCTCCCAAAAGGATGACCAATGAAGAAATGAGGAGGAAAGGATCTCCCAAACGGGTTTTCTTTTGCTCAACCTCGATTTTGCCTTTGAGTTTCTTTTGGAAGAGCAAAAGCATGAAGGAAAGACTAGCAAGGGAAGCGAACACGGTGGGCAAGGCCATCTTGGATAGGTAGGAAACGAAATCCAGGCCGAATTTTGAAGCTAAGTAGACGTTGGTCGGATTCCCGAAGATGAAGAGCATCGACCATGTGTTGGCGGCGACGAATTCGCAGACGAGATACGGGATCGGATCGATCTTGGCTTCCTTGGCGAAGCAAAGCAGGAAGGGCGTGAAGGTCAAAATGACGATGTCGTTGGAGGTGAAGGTCGTCAGGATCGAGCACAGGGCGTACAAAGACAAGAATAAGGCGAACTGGGATCCTTTGGCCTTTTGGACCATCTTGTCGGCGAGGAAGGCAAAAAAGCCCACCTCATCCAAAACGGTGGAGATGAAGGCCATCGAGAAGAAGAGGGCCAGGATCTCCAAGGGGTTCATGGCCCCTCCCTGGATTAGGCCGCCGAAATAATCCTCGGGCTTGAGGAGCCCAAAGCAAAGAAGCAAGAGAAGCCCCAATAAGGGAGGAAGGTAGAACGTGGAGAAACGGTGCCCCTTGATGCGGAAACTCGGCCAAAACAAGAGGCAGAGCAGCATCCCAAGGATCGATATTGAAGCCAAGGCCACCACTGCAATCACGCGCGAAATCTTATGCCTTTTGTCCCTGCAAAAAAAGCCCCAGGACCAGAATCCTGAGGCTTAGGCGGCAGAAGGAGGATCAGAGCATGGCGGAGGCGCCGGCGACGATTCAGCAGTCCAAGATCGCGATCAGCAAGGCGCCGGCATAGACATTGCCGGATTTGCGGCAGAAGATCATCGCCAGGAGCGAGGATGGCCAAACGATCGGTTTGACTATTTTTTTCCATAACTATATTTAGCCTCCGCTCTTTATATTGCAGCTTTCCAGAAAAGCGCATAATGCTTTTATGAAAACCGTTTTGTTGGCCTCCGATTCTTTCAAAGGCACCCTTTCCAGCAAGGAAATCATCGAAATCGCGGAGGCAGTCATCCGAGAACGTTTCTCTTCGGAATGGAGCCTCGATGCCTTGGAAATCGCCGATGGGGGCGAGGGGACGCTGGATGCCCTTTCCAAGGTCTTGGGCGGAGAAAGGGTTGAGGTTCCTACTCTAGACGCGGAAGGGAACGCGGTTCAGGCCCCGCTCCTTTTGCGGGGGGACGAAGCCTATTTAGAGGTCGCCTCCATCGTGGGGCTTCCCATGATCAAAGGATCCATCGACCCCTTAAAGCGTTCTACGCGCGGGCTCGCCGTCCTTATAAAAGAAGCAATCCATAGGGGTGCGAAGAAAATAACCGTCGGCTTAGGCGGGTCCTCTACCTCCGAGATGGGGATTGGGATGCTCCAAGAATTGGGGCTCGATTTCCATACGGAGGAGAAAGTCACGATGGCGAACGTCGATACGATCCAAAAGCTATCCTGGGGCCAACTCCCCAAGAACATCGCCGGGGTGAGGTTTACCTGCTTAAGTGACGTGAACAGCCCCCTTCTTGGAGAAAATGGGGCCGTCAAAGCGTACGGGCCTCAGAAAGGCTATGGGCCTTATATCGAAGGGATGGAAGCCAAAATGGGGCATCTTGCTTCGCTAAGCGAATCGCTTCTACGCAAAGACTTCTCCTCCTTCCCCGGCGCCGGGGCTGCTGGGGGGCTGGGATTTGCCTTCAAGGCTTTCTTGGGGGCGGACCTCATCTCTGGGATCGACGCGGTTTTGGATCTCTGTCGCTTCCAGCAGAAGGCAGAAAAGGCTGATCTCGTCATCACGGGCGAGGGCTGCTTCGATCGTCAATCGGTCCAGGGTAAGGCGATTTCGGGCATTTCAAAGCGAACAGACCCTCGGAAGCTCGTCATCCTCTGCGGCAAGAGCAAAATGCCCTCCTTCCCTCTTCCCGTCTATGAGACTTCCAGGCCCGGGGAGAGTTTTGAGGAAATCAAATCTCACGCGAAGGAAGAATACGCATCCGCGTTGGCTGGGATCCTTGAATCCCGTTAGGCGGTTCGTCCTTGAGAGGCGGAATTTTTAGCATATTTCCCCTCCAAAACGGCATCCCTCCAAAGGGATAAGCCGCTTTTTGCGGATTTTTCCTATTCTTCTTTTGAAAGCGGCGCTTCAAAAAGATAGAAAGAGGGGGCTTTTTCTTTCCCTTAAGTTTTTCCGCTGGTCTATCATATATGATGGCCTGGACGAGAAAAGGCAAAAGGACTTCCGAAACCCCTTGCCATGAAAGCCCTTACATTGTAGGATAACAGGCCCCCTTGAAAGGAGGGACGATAACTATGGCATTCACCCTTACGTTTGAAAGCGGAGAAAAGAGAACCTTCGACAAAAAGGTTTCCCTTTTGTCTTTGCTAGAAGGACATAATCCCGATTTGAAATACATCGCCGCAGAGGTCAACAACGTGACCCGCGAGCTGACTTACGAAGTCTATTACGACGCGGACATCCGCTTCCTGACCCTTTCGGATTCCACCGCTTCCAAAATCTATGAGGCCACTCTTCGTTACGTGGTCGCGATGGCCTTTGCGAGAACCTACCCCGACCTTAAGATCCGCTTCGCCTACAATGTCTCCCGCTGCGTGTCGATCCATTTGCTGAATCCGGGCGCGACCTCCACCACGGCGATGCTCCTGAAAGTGCGCCACGAGATCGATTCGATCATCGAACAGAACCTTCCCTTGAAGAGAATAATCGTCTCCAACGAAGAAGCCAGCAAGGTCTATCAGGAAAGGGGCTTCTTGGATAAACTCGATATCCTCCAGTACCGCCCGGAGAAGACCGTCCACCTCTATTCCTGCGGGGACTATCTGAACTACATGTATTCAAGGATGCTCCCCTCCACCGGGTATCTTAAGAATTTCAAATTAAGGCTATACGCACCCGGATTTTTGCTTCAATATCCCCGCGCCGAATGCAAGGGCGAGATCCCGCCCTTCAAAGACGCGCCGACGTTCAACCGCGTCTTGAAGGAAAGCCATGACTGGGCCAAAACGGTCGGAGCCAGCACCGTCGCGATGATCAACGCTCAGATCAAAGAGAACGGCCCCATCGACTTCATCAATATGTGCGAAGCCCGCCATAACCGCATGCTCTGCGAACTGGGCCAGATGATTGAGGACTCCATCGACGAGATCTCCCTCATCTGCGTCGCCGGCCCTTCTTCTTCCGGCAAAACAACCTTCGCGAATCGCCTCCGCATCGAGTTGCTTTCCCGAGGCATCAAGCCGATCCGCATCTCGATCGACGATTACTATAAGCGCGATAAAGACATGCCCAAGAACGAAGATGGGGAGCCCGATTACGAATCCATCGACGCGTTGGACCTCGCCTTGTTCAACCAGAACATGGTCGACCTCATCTCCGGCGAGACCGTCACCTTGCCGAAGTTCGATTTTCAACAAGGCAAACGAGTCCCCGGAAGGACTCTCCACGTCGGCAAAAACGAGCCCATCATCATCGAGGGCATCCATGCTTTGAACGACCGCATGGCCCCCGACATTCCGAACTCCAACAAATTCAAGATTTTCATCGCCCCTCAGGCTCAGATCAACCTCGATGACCACAACCCCCTTTCTTTGACCGATCTCCGCCTGATCCGCCGCATCGTCCGCGACTTCAAGTTCCGCGCCTCCTCCGCGGAAGAGACCCTATCCATGTGGCCTAACGTCAGGAAGGGCGAATTCCGCTGGATCTACGACACTCAGGAGGGCAGCGATTACGTCTACAACTCCATGCTTTCCTATGAGCTTCCGGTCATGAAGAAATACGCGATGCCCCTCTTGGAGAAGATCGATAAGGATTCCCCCTACTATCCCACCGCGATGAGGCTCATGCGCATGCTCAAGTTCTTCGTGGACATGGATGACGAATGGATCCCGAGCAACTCCCTTATGCGCGAATTCATCGGCGGCAGCTGCTACGCGGACGTGTGAGCGGATCGCCAAATCTTCGTCCAAAGCCAAGCGCCCTCGTTGGGGCGCTTTTTCTTCCGCGGCAATTTGACGGGCGCTTCAGCAGAAATGAATTTATGCCGCTTTTTTGGATTCGAAGAATGCGATTTCTGCATGCCTCATCCCGGCTCTTTTCGGCCACAAGGGATGGAGAGATAGATCCCGATTGGCTATTGAGCATCCTCAAAGCAGCCAAAATCGGCACTTCAGAGTGAGTGAAGCATTGCTTCATTCTTGGAGTTTTATTCCTTTTCGCGTGGCTTTCCATCTCGAGTCACCGCCCCTCCCCATCCGGTTTTTGAGGCGGTAAAGGATGGCTTATCCAGAAACGGTACGCCCGAAGGCATATCGTTGAAGCGAGTCAAAACCCTTCAACGTTATTTTCCGTTTTCTTTGCCTAGACGCAGGAAGGCTTGTTTCTGAACGTTGTAGCAGACCGTCAATTGGTCGAAATAGAGATGCCTCATCCTAAGGTAGGCCTGGCGCTGCTCCTCAGAGACGGTGGACATATAGAGGCTAGAGAAAATCTTTTCCAGGCGGAAGAAGGATTCATAGAGGTTCAAAGAGGAGACCAGGTAGAAATAGTCTTTCTTCGAATAGATGAGCAAAGGGGAGCTGTGGGCGATTTCGCTCGACATCTCGTAGACCTTCGAATAGACAGATAATCCAGCCACCCGTTCGACGCCGTCTCGGAAGTTGAACTTGAAGCCTTCCATCTTCATGACATCCTTCACGCCCAAAAGCCAGCCATATTCGATGTAACGTTTCATGTCTTTGCTCTTGAGGCCGACCTCTTTCATGCCGTCCTTGATTTCAAGGAAAATAGCGTCGGTCTCTTCTTTCGAGGGAATCCCCCCGCGGAAGGCGACCGCGTAGGTGAGGTGGCGGTTGTATCTTTCGATCACGGATGAGCCGTGCTTGACGATGACCTGCAGGATGCACTCGTTCTCATGAAGCGTCCTCCAGGTGGAGAAGGCCTCGGTCTCGAATCCGGATTCCAAAAGCATCGAGACGCATTTGGCCATCTGGAAGCCTTTGTTCATGATGTCGACGACGAGGGTTTCCTGGGGGTTCCCTTGCTTATAATGGGAAAGCATCCCCAAGATGAAATTGAGATAGAGATCCAAAGTCGAGGAAACCGGGGAATAACGGTTGGTGAAGCTCCCCATCCGATAGGCCAGATGCTCGTTGGTGAAGTATTTGTCCATCGAGATGGAGGCGATCATGGCGAGGTAATCCTCTTTTTCCGCGATCTCTTCTTGCTTGGCCTCGGGATGGGTGGCCAAATAGAAGGAATGTTCGTTGGCAATATACAAAGAAAGCTGGGCGGGGTTGATGCTCATCTTGGCGATCGAGGGGGACACGTCTCCCAAAGAGGCCGCCCCTTCTTGGCAATAGGAATAGCAGCGGAAAAGGAAATCGCGGCTCAAAGAGGCGGGAACCCCAAGGGCGTCCAGCATCAAGGAATAACGGATTTTCTCGCTGTCTTTGTCCATGCCACTTCATCTTACTACAGAGAGGCGGAAAAGAAAGGCGATAACACGAAGTGCGTTGCTTGACATAAGGATTGCGGTAAAACATGGGCTTCTTCCTTTTCCTTCATCGCTTACCATGTGTTTCCCCGCGCGAGGGAATCAAACGAAAGCCGAACCCCGTACGACCTGATGCTCGCGAGGTTCGGCGAGGGCTTCATGGAGGCGATCGGAATCAGGCGAATCCAAGGAAAGGAAGTATGCCTGAAGCCGTCATTGCTTAAGGAAGCCCGGAATGGGATTGGGCGGCGGGGCCATCGATTGCAAAGGCGGACAGAGTCGTTGCAGCAAAGAAGGCGGAAAACGCGGATCCGCTTCAAAAGTTTCTAATCCGCCGCATCGTTGCCGCCATCGAACGGTTTTGCTTTCGAATCAGTCTTCCGAGGTGAAGGCGCGGGTCGCCTTGACGGCTTTGAGCCATCCGGAATAGAGCTTCTCCGCCTCTTCTTTGCTCATTTTCGGCCGATAGGTCTTGGAGAGGGCGCGATTGGATTCGATATCGCTCTTATCCTTCCAGAAGCCGACGCCGAGCCCGGCTAGATACCCCGCCCCAAGGGCGGTGGTCTCGACGCAGCAAGGGACGTGGACCTCGCATTGGAGAATGTCGCTTTGGAACTGCATGAGCATGGAGTTGGCGCTCGCGCCGCCGTCGACGCGGAGGACTTTGAGCTCCAGCCCCGCCTCTTTTTTCATGACGTCGATGACGTCTTTGGATTGATAGGCGATCGAATACAGCCCAGCGCGGGTGATGTTGTGGCGGTCGGCCCCGCGGGTCAAGCCGAAGATCGCGCCTCGAGCCTCATCGTCCCACCAAGGGGTTCCGAGGCCGACGAAGGCCGGGACGAAGTAGACGCCGGCGGTGTCCGGGCGTTTGGCCGCGTACATCTCCGAGTCGCAGCTGTCCTCGAACCAGCGGGTCTGGTCGCGCAGCCATTGGACGATGGCCCCGCCGATGTAGATGGAGCCTTCTAGGGCGTAAGTGGTCACGCCGTTGCCCCTCCAGGCGACGGTGGTCAGCAAGCCGGAATGGGAAAGAATGGGCTTATGGCCGATGTTCATAAGCATGAAGCAGCCGGTCCCGTAGGTGTTTTTGCTTTCGCCTTCCCGGTAGCAGCATTGCCCGAACAAAGCGGCCTGCTGGTCGCCGGCTACGCCGGTGATGTGGACCTCCTCGGAGAAGAAGGAAGCGACGCCGTAGTCGGCATTGTTGTCTTTGACTTCGGGAAGGATGCAGGAAGGGATGTTCCAGATCTTCAATAGGCTTTCGTCCCAATCCATATCGAAGATGTTATAGAGCATCGTGCGGGAGGCATTGGAGACGTCGGTCGCGTGGGTGACCCCTTTGGTCATCTTGTAGATGAGCCAAGAGTCGATGGTGCCGAAAAGCAGTTCCCCCGCTTCCGCCCTCTTCTGGCCGTCGGGGATGGCGTCGAGGATGTAGCGGATCTTAGAGGCGCTGAAGTAAGGGTTCATGCGGAGGCCGGTGCGTTCGTGGATGTACTCCATCTTGTCCATCTTCGCGTCGCAGAGCTCCTGGGTCTGCTTGGATTGCCAGACGATCGCGTTGGCGACGGGATTGCCGGTCTGCTTATCCCAGATGACCGTGGTCTCGCGCTGATTGGTGATGCCGATCGCGGCAACGTCGTCCATGGTCGAGGAAGAGATGACCATGAGCTCGTTGATGACGTCGATGACGGAGATCCAGATCTTGTTTGGATCCTGCTCAACCCAGCCCGGCTTCGGGAAAAGGCATTCCAAGGGACGCTGGGCTTTGAAGACTTCCTCACCTTTGTCGTTGATGAGGATGGCACGGGTCGAGGTCGTGCCTTGGTCAATGGCTAATACATATTTCTTCATAAGGTTACCTTGGATAATGAAAGCGCTTTCCCGATGATTTTTCAAGGAACAATTGCATAAAGGTTCCGATTTGCCTGTTTTAAAGGACGATTTTGCCAAGATAAGGAAAAATCCCCTGCTTCGGCAGGGGATCCTTTCAGCGCATTTTGTAGAACTGCTCGATTTCGGAGACTTCCTTGAGGATGCCTTCGGTGAGGACTTCGGCCCCGTTCTCGGTGATCAATAGATCGTCTTCGATGCGGATGCCGATCCCTTTTTCCTTTATATAAAGGCCAGGCTCGTCCGAGATGACGTTTCCGGCTTCTAGAGGCAAGTCTTTGTTTCCGCCCGGGTCATGGGTATCCAAGCCGATTTGATGGGAGACGCTGTGAAAATAGTATTTGGAGATGTCCTCCTTCTTGTCGATGATCCCCTTCGCCAAGCACTCGGAGGCCAGGTATTCGGTCGCGAAGGCGTTGAGCTCGCGGAGGGTGATGCCGGGCCGAGCGAAGCTAGCGACGGCTTTATTGCAGCCGAGGACGATCTCATAAAGGGCCCTTTGATCGGGGCTGAAGCGTCCGGACACGGGGAACGTGCGGCTCACATCGGCGCAGTAATAGTTCTTCCGGGCGCCTAGGTCCATCAGGATGAGCGACCCTTTCTCGACCACGCCCAAAGGGTTCGGGTAATGGAGGGTGGCCGCGTGGACCCCGGAAGCCATAATGGTGTTGAAGGCGAGTCCTTGGTTCCCGTCATCGTCGTTGCAGGTCTTCAGGAACGTCGAGGCGAGCTCATATTCGTGGATGCCGCTTCTAGCCTCAGCCATGACGGCCAAGATGCCGAGGCGAGTGGTCTCGATGGCCTCGCGGAGCAAATCGACCTCGGCCTCGGATTTCCTGAGCCTCATCCTGGTCAAGATGGGGTAGGAATCCAAAATCGAGGCGACCCCGAATTCCTTTCGGAGCAGCTCCTTCTCATCGTCGATGTCGGTGTCCAAGGCAATCTTCTGTTCCTTCTCGAAGTCCAGGTAGACGTTCTTCACCGGACCGTAGATCGGATCGCGCAAAGACAGGGCGGCGGATAGCCTCGCGGGGAGGGAATCGTTCATGAGGACGTTTTTGACCCCCGAGGCGAGATAGGCTTCCTGAGGGGTCAGGCGCTTGCCGTACCACTTCTCCTTGGTTTCGTCGAAGGGGGAGATGAAAAGGTACTCCCTCCTCTCGCCTTCGCTTTTGATGAGCATCAGGACGGAATCCTCCTGATCGATCCCGGTGAGGTAATAGAAATTCCGGTTCACCTCGAAGGGATAATCCTCATCGTAGCTTTTCTTCTTGGCGACGCCGGAGAAGAGCAAAGCCATCGAGGAGTCTTCCATTTTCTCATAGAAGCGCGCCCTTCGTTCGCTGTATTCATTGGCAAGGATCATGTTCGACCTCCTTTAAGCGGATGATTGTCTCGCGGAAGAGGATCTCTTCTTCGCGCAAGAAGAGCTCTTCGCCGCGGAAACTGATTTTACCATCGACATAGAGATTTGCCTTAACCGAAAGACCATATTGTTCTTCGCCGAGTTCGTAGCCTTTCTTTTTGCAAAGGCGTTTGACCTCTTCGTAACGGGAATAGGAGAGATCTAGATGCAGGCATAAATAAGGCGTTTCCTCGCCTAAGGCGGCGTTTGAGAGAGACTCCTTCCCGGCGGAGAGAAAGCAGCGATGCAATCTCCCCGTGCCGAGCTTCGTCCCCCCGAAATACCTCGCGACGAGAATGGCGGCGTTTTGGACGCCTTCTTCTTCAAGCATCACCAGAAGCCCCTTCCCGGCGGTCCCGCCGGGCTCGCCGTCGTCCGAGCTTTTGAAGAGCTCCCCCACCCGGTAGGCATAGGGATAATGGTCGGCCTTCGGGTGGGCGAGCTTGAAAGAAGCGTAAACCGAGGGGAAATCGGAGACGGACTCCAAAGGCAGGGCCTCCGCCTCGAAGGCGGATCCAAGCAGCGAGGCGCGCCCCTCCCCTTTCTTCAGGATTCGATAGCTCATGCGCGATAAACCGTGGAGGCGGCGGAAACGAAGGAGAAAGGCGTCGTGGCTCCTTTGAGGACCCCGGACCCATAAGGATCGAAGAAGTCGGTCGCCGGAATGGCCAAAGCCGAGGCATGGAAGAAGCAATCCTCACTCACGCCGCCAGAGGCCAAAAGGGAGAGCCAGGCCGTTCCTTTGAGGACGTAGAAGTCATATTGGTCGGCCAAGAAGGCGAGCTTGGCGTAGTCTTCTTGGATTCCGTTTCGCCGGTCCAAAGATTCGGAAAGCGCCTGCAAGGAGGAATATTCGTCGCTATTCAAGGCAATGTCATCAATGCCAGAAACCGCCACGCCTCCAGAAGAGGTCAAAGAGATGCCCTTGCCAAGATAGGAGGAGATCTTCTGAAGGGAAATCTCTTCCTCGAGCAAGGATTCGTCGAAATAGGAGTAGGAACCGGAGGACGCCTGATACCCATACGCGTCGAAGGAAGAAAGGGCGGAGGCGGAAGGCAAGTAGGAGGAACGGGGGTAGGAGGCTTCCGGCTTCGTGGGCGAAGAAAGGGAATACACGCCCAAGACATGGGTGGATAGCCCGACGTACGCCGTTCTTTCCTTCACCCTGGAATTAAGGGCGCTTGCGAGCAAGGGTTTGGCGAAGAGGGGCTCGACGTCGTTGCCGGCGACGTGCTCGACGGTGCTTTCGTCGAGTTTGACCGAATAGGAATAGCTGAGCTTCGAGGAGGACAGGAAATCCCGGTAATAATCGCCCGTGGATTTGGAGCTATCCGCGGAGAAGGCGGAAAGCTGGCTCGTCAGATAACGGTAGGTAGCGGTTTTGACGGAATCCCCGGAAGAGGAGACGCCATCGTAGCCGAGGGAGATCGCCTCTGAGAGGGCCGCCCCGGGCATCGCGACTTCCAGGAAGCGCGCTTCCGCGTAGGCGTCGGCTCCCCGCTCGATGGCTTTCTCCACCGAGGATAGCCTCGCGGAGAAGGGGACGTTCGAGCCGTAGGCCGCCTCGAGGGCGGGGGCATCCACCGCGTCGAGGAGATGGACCGGGATGGAGATTCCTTTCACGGGCACGTTCAGGGAGAGGGCTTTGTATAGCACATAGGACCTCGCGGAGAACGCCCCGTTCGATGCAGGGAGGAAAGAGGAATCGTATTTCGGGGAATAGAAGAGCGAATCGTAGATGAGGGAGGTGACGCCATAAAGGGGGATGCCGCTCTTATGGGCCTCGCGGAGCTCGGAGCTGTCGGCGAAGGAATAGTAGCCGTAGACGCCGGGGGAGGTCTCGCGGTAGAGGGAGGAAAGCAGGATCGAGATGGACCTCATGGTTCCGCTGGTCGAGGAAAACTCCTCTTGGGGCAAGAAATAATCGGCGAGGTCATAGGAATAGGAGACGGTTCCCGAGGAGGAGGCGACGATCTGGAAGGGGCAGCCAAGCCCGGAAACATCGATTTTCCAGACGTTCGAATCGTAGGCGGAGGAGACGTAGGAAGAAAGGTCGGCTTCGTAGGTCCCGTCGCCATCCAGGTCGCCTAAAACGGAGAAGGTCTCGCTTCCATCGTAGCCAGAGGAAGAGAAGCTCACATCGCGATAGGGATGCTTCGCCTGCTGGAAGGCGATGTCGGAGACGAAGGTTGAGCTCAAGGAAGAGGAAGAGGCCACGTAAGAGGAGAATTCCTCCATCCCAAGGCCTTTGCTTCCTCCGTACCCGGTGGAGAGAAGACGAGTCAAGACGACGGGGAGGGCATCAGGGCAGATCTCGCTTTGGGAGAGGCTGCTGAGCAGGGCCGTGAGACGGCTGGGGCTCAGTTTCTTCATGAGGTCCGGGGTCGTGGCGATTTCGCTTTCGTCCTCGCTCATGAGGCCCAAGGAAACAGCCTGGCAAAGGAGCCCAGAGGTCCCGAGGTCATCCGTGATGAGAAGGGAGATTTCTCTTTTCCAAGAACCGGAGAAGCCTTTCACCGCGTCGTGGGTTTTGACCTGTGAAGCGAGGGCTTGGTCCCCGCCATAGCGGTAGAGCAAAGAGAAATCCCGGTAAGAGGAGAAGGAGCATTCGGCCAATCCGGATTTCTTGTAGATCAAGAAGAGGATCTGCTCGAAGACGGTGAGGTCGTTGTTGAGGGAGGCCCCGGATTCGCCGGGGAGGTAGCTCCCAGTCGAGAATCCCTTCATGTAAGAGGCGGAGAAGCGGTTCGGGCCGGCCTCATGGAAGAGATAGGAATCGCTCATCTCGTAGAGGAGGGTGCGAAGGGGATGGGGATCGAGCGCGGTCAATTTGTTGTCTTCGAGCCCGTCTTTGACGGAGAGGATGTCGCTCAGCAAAACGGAGAGGAGATCGATCTCGTCATCGCCGTATCCGGCGTCCCAATCCACGGGGGTTTCAGACATGGAGCCGGCGGAAGTGAGGTAATAGGGGTAATAGACGTTGGTGAGGGACAAGTCAATGCCGTCGATCGCGTAATCCCCTTTGTTCAAGGCGGAAGCGAACTGGTTGATGGTCGCGTCGCGGAGGAGATAGCAATGGGAGAGGGTCTTAAGAAGCGAGGAGATCGATCCTTCGCTGAGGGAGGCGAAGTCGAGGTCGCCTTGATCCAAGACGCTCAGCAAACCGGAATGGCTCAAGGAGGACAAAGCGCGGCCCAAGCCGTTCTCGCCATCCCCGAGGACCTGATAGAACCGGTTGGAGGAATCGCTTTGATCGGATAGGGAATAATGGGAATAGTCGCCATTCTCCCCTTTGCCGAGGTAATGCTCCACGAGGTATTGGGCTTTCTCTTTGCCGTTAGAGATGCCGAGGGCTTGGTCTTTCGGGGAGGAGGCGTCGTAGATCAGGCTTCCCACGCGATCGCTTCCCAGCACGTCGACGAGGATCGCCTGGGCCGAGGTGAAGCCTTGCTTGTCGCCGGTTTGGGCGACGGTCTGATTGAAGATGCGGCTGGCGTAGAGGGGGGACAAAACGCGGATGGGGCTCGCTTCTTCAAGCGAAGAAAGGGAGGAGAAGTCCATGCTCGAAAGGGAAGAGGTCAAAGACAAGGCGTCGACCAGAACGTCGAGCTCTTCCTCTGGGTAGCGCAAGTAATCGGAATGATCGGCCTTCTCCATGACGAAGGGGTTGGATAAGGCGAGGTCGGCGGAAAGGTCCGCATCGGAGATCGAAAGGGACGAGAGGGCCTTATCGAGCTGCAAGGGCAAGGCGCGGTAAAGGAGTTCTGAGCCATTAAGGCATCCTAGAAGCGCCCGGGCGGAGGGGATTTGGTCGGAGGAAAGCGAAGAGAGATCGACGCTTCCGCTTTTGAGGAGGCCGGAACCCTGAAGAATCGAGACCGCTTCGCAGAGGGCTTCCACCTCCCCTTCTGGATCGGAGAGGGAGGAAACGATCGAGGCGATGGTCATCCTGTTCGCATGGCTGGGCGAGAAATAGTCTTGCGCGCCGATCCCATCGCCATACAAGGAAGATTCGACGAGGACCTTCTCCAAGCAGGCCTGAAGCAGGCTCTTGCCGCCTTCTTCTTTCGGGGTGGAGAAGATCTTCGAATTCAGCATCCCTTCGAACAAAGGCTTGAGGAGGCCGTTCACGGAGACGGAAGAAAGAGCCAGGCGATCGTTCAGGAAGTTCCCATTCTCATCGAGCAATCCATAATTTGGATCGAAGAGGGTGTCAAGGATGTCGCAGAGGTTGTTGACCTCTTTCAGGCGGGCATCCTTTTGGGAGTAGGCGGAAGAGAAGAAGAGGGAGGAATTGGCCAAGGAGAAATCGATGCCGCCGCCGCTGGAGAAGGAAGAAAGCCCGGCCTTCAAAGCATTCGCGATCATGACCTGGCCCAAGGTTGAGGAGGAAGCGAGGTCCTTGAGGGTCGCCTCGAGGACCGGCAATTTGGCTTTTGAGAAGGAAGAGAGGCCCCCCGCTCCGCCTAGAGCCTGCAGATTCGAGAGAATCGAGCCGAAGACTTGAATTTCGCCAACGACGGTTTTGCCGTCTCCGCCCGTCCCACCGACCCAGTCGATGACCTCGGACAGGGATTCGCAATTGGTCACGAAGGTGCTCGCGGCGGCTTTCTTTTGCTCCAGGCTCATCGAAGCCGAAGCGCTCGCGCCTTCGTCGAGGAAGAAGGAAAGGGTGCTGCTATCCACCATCGAAAGGAGCTTGGAGGAAAAGTATTTTGGAAAGACGTAGCTAAGGTTCCCTTCTTCGTCCGCTTTCTGGAAAATCTGGCTGGCGGCTAGGGCGGAGAAGAGACCCTCCAGGGTTGACGGGGGGATGCTAGCTAGGTCAAAAGAGGAGATGTCGATCCCGTTCGCCGCGAGATTGAGAACCTTCTGGATGATCTCGCCTTCTTTGGCCCAATCGGTGACGTTGCGGAAGCCGATTTGCTGCGAAAGGGGGTCCGAGGGGGTATCCATCGAGGGCCCATACCCGAGGACCGGAGCGAAGTAGACGTCTAAGGCGTCTCCGGCGATTTGAGAAAGGACCTCCGATTTGCCGATATCGGCGAAGACGCGGGTCACATCGAGCTTGGAGAGGACGCGGGCGGCTTCGGATGCGCTGGCGCTGGAAAGAGAGGAGATGCCGCTCATGCCGAGATCCCCCAAGACGTCCATGATCACGCGGACGATCTTGGCGTTCTCCCCGTTCGGCCCGGTGAGGGTCACGCCTTGGAAAAGGGATTCATCGAAGGAGAAGTCCTCGAGCCCCGCGTTTTTGAACAGGGAATTGAAGAGGGCCACCACATTCGCATTGTCGTCCCCGGGATTCAGGATTTTGGAATCGACCACCGTATCGAGGATGCTCACTAAGGCATCTTCTTCCTGCAAAAGCAGATCGATCGTGGCTTCCATGGAGGCGTCGCCTATGGAGACGATGGCGAGGAGCAAACCCCCGGAATCAGCGAGGAGGTTCAAGAGTTTTGAGAGCTCATGGCCGAAATTGGGGACGGTCTTGAAGTCCGGGAGCTCGATGCCGAATTCATCGAGGGAGGTCTTGAAATCCTTGAGGTAGAACTCCGCGACCTGGGGGAGGGCGTCGGTCAGCAATTTGGAATCGTCGACGCCATCCAGAGACTTCTGAAGGGATTTGACCAAGGAGGGCTCGATCGCAAGGAGGTTGCCCTCTTCGTCAAGGGTCAAACCGGATCCGTCCTTAAGGAAGGTGAGGCCCTCTTCGGAGGAGGCGAAGTCCGCGGCGACGTCGAGCACCGCCCCGAGTTCTGTCTTGTAGGAAATAACGAGCTCTTGGCCCGATTTCCCATCTTGGATTTCGGATTTGGCTTTGGAAAGATCGAGGGAATCCATCTGGAGAGAGGTCTTCAGGGTGTTCTCAAGGAAGTCGATGCTCTTAGGGAGGGCGTTTTGCAGCAAGGAGGAATCGAGCAAGCAGGCGGCGGAATCTTGCTTGGGGGTGCCGTCGGCGTTCCTTTCGCCCACGATCAAAGACGCGAACCCTTTGGCTTGCTCCGCGACATCGACGCCCATAGAACGGTAGAGCTCATTGAGTTCCTCTTCCGTGCGTTCCGCCCCGTCGAGGAGGCTGAAGGCTTTGTCGACCAAGTCGTTAGAAAGGGTGTAGATGTTGCAAATCGTGTCGTAGAGCAAAGCGAACTCATGGCCGAAATCCAATTGGACGAGGTCGGAATAGGAAACTTGGCCGTCCTCGCCCTTGGGAAGGAAGTCGGACAAGACGAAAGTTCCTTCCGCGGCGGGTTCCTCTTTTTTCGAAAGCTCGGTCAGCACGCCGGCGATGAGGCGGCTATAGAGTTCGGAATCGGAGAAGGAGTCCGCGATGTCGTGGATGGCTTTGGCGGAATCGCGATCGTTCCCGGAGGCGTCTTTGCCGGTGAAGATGTATTTCAGTTGGGTCAACGTGAAGACCGGGGTCTCGCTTTCCTCGTCTTTGATGCAGTCCAAAACGCCGGAGTCGATGATGTTCTGATAGATTTTGGAGAGCTTTTTGATCTCCTGGCTCCAGTCCACGGAGTCCGAGGTGAGGTACTTGCAGGTCTCCTCGCCGAGCACTTCTTTCACTTGTTCCATATTGGAGGCCAAGGCTACGGCGAAAGGGAGGGCCACTTTGACAAGGGAGTTATCGGAAAGCTCGGTCAGAAGTTCGGGGATCGAGGCCAAAGTGAGCAATTGATACCAATTGACGCTCCCGCCCTCAAGAAGAGGCAAAAGCCCCGCGTCGATAACTTTGCTCGACATCGAGGCAAGGGAGGAGATTTCGGTAAAAAGATCGGTCGTGACGTCCCCAACATTGGATTGGATCAAGAATGAGATCAATTGCTGATCGAAGGTCGTGGAGCCATCCATCGAGTTCCACGAGAAGAAGGTCTTCGCGAAAGCCGATTGATCATAAACGCCCAGCATGTCGGTGATCATGGAGACGGTCTCGTTTTCCTTGGCGTGTTTTTCGTCGACTTTGAAGTTGCTGTTCACGGAGTTTACCAGGCCGGTCCAAGGAGAAAGGAGCATTCCCATGATGGCGGCCCCGATGAGGAGATCCTCAAAAGCCGAAACGATGCGGAGGCGCTTCTCCTTGCGCCTTTCCTTCGGGGTGAAGCGTTTGAAGGCGATGTGCCAAAGCAGCATGATGAGCAAGGCGCCCACGGTGGCGATTAAGATCCCCCACACGAAGATGAGGAGCAATTTGATGAGGGAGGAAGCGATGAGGCTCGCGTAGGAGAGCAGGCCCGAGGAACTGGCCTCCACCCCATAGGCGTTCAGGACTTGGAAGATTACGTCTTCAAGCGTCCCTTGAAGGGAAGACCAATTGGCGACGATCGGATGAGAAGTCCCATCCACGATCAAGTCGGTGCAAATCTGAGGAAGCCCGAACCCGGAAAGATCCATTCCGCCAAGCGCGTTAGCAAGCGGGGTGAGCGTCGCTAGAGCAACCGTTATCAAAATGGCATAGGCGATGAGGCGATAGGTCCCATATTTCCACCCGCGGAGCAAACCCCTCAGGAAGCAAAGCGCCAAGATGACGAGGATGGCTATCAGAAAAACCAATAGTCCCAAATCGAGGTAATGCGAAAGCGTGTCCGCATCCAGAAGCGTCGTCGTGAAATTCAAGTTTTCCATCCCGCTCATTATCGGCCCAAATCCAATCACGCACAAGCGCGCGCAGGCAAAACCAAATTATGAGCGGAACGCTTTATCGTTTTTCTTTGTCCCCGTGGTAAAATCCCGACATCATGTCCAAACTCTTTTTCAAAAACACCTCCTGCCCCCATTGCGGGCAGGAATATGATCCAACCTTCCACCGTTGTCCGAAGTGTGGGAACCTCAACGCCGATCCGGATGCGGCAACCTTCCAAAACTACCTTCCCCTGCCCCTTTGGAAGCAGCTCGTCTATGCTGGAATTGGACTCTTTGGCCTGCAAATCTTGGCTTTTTTTGCCCAATTGATCGTCTTGGCTATGAAAGTTCCATCCGATCCGCTTGGCTATCTCACTAGCGGAGAGGGGCTATTCGCAGTCTATTCGATCGTTTATCCGGCCCTCTTTCTTATCATGGCTATTTTGACTTGGAAAGACTGGCTGAGCATCGGAAAGTCCTTAGCTTCTTGGAAGCCTTATTTGGCGGGCCTCATCGGCGTGGCCTTCATGATCGGGGCCGGCAGCTTATATAACCTCATCATTCAGGCGATCTTCCAAGCCGCGGGCGCCCCGCTTCCGGAGGTCAACGGAAACCAAGCGAACGTGATTTCCATGGTTTTGGCCAACCCGATCGCCTGCGTCTTCATCATTGGGTTTTTGGGCCCCTTCTCGGAAGAGCTCGCCTATCGGGCGGGATTATTCGGCTTCGCTTCCAGGCTCGGCAAGAAATGGGGATACGTTATCGGGATCGTCGTTTTCGCCTTCATCCATTTCGACGTTACCGCCCTCGGGAGCGGTTCGGCGTTTTTGGCGGAGGCCATTGCCCTGCCAACTTATCTAGGCTCCGCGGCGGTTCTTTGCTTTCTGTATGACCGCTTTGGTTTTGGGGCATCCTACACCGCGCACGTTTTGAATAATCTGATCTCGATTTTGGAAATCATCGTCGTCTACGGAGGATCGAAATGA
The DNA here is from genome assembly GCA_004561785.1 of bacterium. Classification (GTDB taxonomy): domain Bacteria; phylum Bacillota_I; class Bacilli_A; order RFN20; family CAG-826; genus Alloenteromonas. The sequence continues at coordinate 18,680 of SFUB01000018.1, forward strand.
ACGAGTCTTTTCGTGAAAAGGCGCAAATCCTCGATGAATTTGTGCTGAAGATTGCCGCAATGGCCCTTATGTTCTGCGACCATTTAGGCCTGTTTTTGCTCAGTTATCTAGGCAGCAACAACGTGGCCGGCCTTATTCTGAGGGCGGCTGGGAGGCTTGCCTTCCCCCTATTCGCCTTCATGCTCGCAGAGGGAATGAGAAAAACGCGCAGCAAAGGGAGGTATATTTTAAGGCTCACGATCATGTGGGCGCTTGTCGCCGCGGCCCAGGTCATTCTGTTCTATGGTTTCCACGCGAAGGAAATCCAAACCTCCTACAACGCCTTCGCCGATCTCATCCTTGGGGCTTTGTTTATCTATTGCCTAAGCCTGCAAGGTTGGAAGAAATCACTTGCCGCCCTGCCCGTCTTGGCAATTGGGGCGAGTTACGGTCTTCAAATCTGTTTGTTCAACGAAATCCTGAGCATATCCTCCTTCCCCTTCTTCTTGCTTCCAGGCTATTCGTTGTTCGGGTTTGCTTTGATCCTTGGTTTTTATTATTCCAAGAACCTCGTGGATGCGATTTCCGGAAAATACCTTGCCGGCGGAGGGCAAAGTCTAGAGGCATTTCAAGAAACCCGTTCATACCAGAGCCTCATGAACTTCATGGCCGTCACGGCCCTCTTCGTCGTCACTTTGATCGGATGGGGGATTTCTTATCTCCCGGCTCCAATCAATTTCGATGTGGTGACCATGCAGGCGGTAAACGCCGGAACCGTGGGGCAGACCTGGTGTCTCCTCGCCGCGATTTTCCTCTTTCTCTATAACGGAAAGAGGGGGCCGGATGGCAAGGCTTTCCGGATCGTGAGCTACGCGTTTTATCCAATGCATATCGCTGTTCTTTTCCTTGCCTTCTTATTAATATTTGGATATTGAAAGGAGATTGAACCCATGTTGATCGAAATCCATAGCCAAGAACAATTCGACGAGGAGATCAAAGCAGGAAAAGCCATCGTCGATTTCAACGCCGTCTGGTGCGGGCCCTGTCAGATGCTTAAACCCATCGTGGAGAAATTGGCCGAGGAGCACCCGGAGCTTAAATTCCTCTCCGTCGATACCGATGAAGTCCCCTCCGCGGCCGAGCAATTCGGCGTCTATTCCATTCCGAACGTGGTCGTTTTGGAAAACGGCAAAGAGGTCGCTAGGAACGTAGGCTACCTCCCGGAGCCCGGTTTTAAGAAATTCTTGGGTCTTTAAGTCCTTGGGGGCCTGATCCAGCAACGAAATTATTGGACAGGCCCCTATTTTGTGTTATATTAAGCGCCGCTACGGACCATTGGTGTAGCGGTCTAACATGTCTCCCTGTCACGGAGAAGATCACGAGTTCGAATCTCGTATGGTCCGCCAGCTCTGCAGGTGTAGTTCAGTGGTAGAACACCAGCCTTCCAAGCTGGTTATGCGGGTCCGATTCCCGTCACCTGCTCCAAACGCAAAATCGCCCCGGATATTCCGGGGCTTTTTCGTCTCTTCCAGCGCCGCGGCTTTCAATCTTTGTTGCGGATGATCCGGACCGGCTTGATGTGGACGAGTTTCAATAGCAGCAACGAAGTGAGAGTCAGAACCCCCGCGAAGAACACCGCGGAGCAAAATAAATACAAAAGGGGCTTAAAGCCGACTTCTATGGATATGCTGATGCCGAAGTTAAAGAGTCTCGTGGAGAGAATGACTTTCAAAACATCGTCGGTAAATAAGGACATG
>SFUB01000085.1 GCA_004561785.1 bacterium
TCACGTTCTTGGTTCCTGCCGTCTCTTCTTTCTCCCCAAGCAGCGACGAAGGGAATGCGAAGGCCTTGGTTCAGGGCCAAGACAACGTGCCCGCGGCCAATTTCGCTCCGCTCCATAAAGATGCCTATTATCAAGGGATGGATCTCACCCTCACCGGTCAGGCACTCCGGACCGAATTGGTTGAGAAATCTTCCACCAAAACGCTTCAACGTTATAGCGACGCCAAGACGATGCTTCCCTATATCGACGAGAATCCAACGAAGCCTGGCTATATGGTGGGTTTCTACGATGGGGATGATCTTTCCGCTTCCTGGGATGGCTGCTGGAACCGCGAACACGTCTGGGCCTGCGCCCACCTTCGCATTGAGGGGAAGGATGTGGATGTACGGCCCGGGGAAAGCAAACGAGGCATCGGCACGGATCTCCATAACCTCCATCCTTCCTGCACGACCTCCAATGGTTACCATTCCGACAAGATGTTCGGGCAGAACCAAGAGGGTAGATTTTATCCCAATGTAAACCTTGGTTTCCCCCATAAGGGTCAGGGCGATTTCCGGGGCGATGTGGCCAGGACGGTCTTTTACATGTATGCGACCTACCCCGATCTCCGTCTCGTGGATGATTACACCGAATTAAGCTACCTTGAGATGGGTTCTTTGAAGGACCTTCTTGAATGGAACAAGCTGGATCCGGTGGACGAATACGAGAGCAGGAGGAACGATAGGGTCTTCTCCTATCAAGGGAACCGGAACCCCTTCATCGATTATCCGACGTTGGCGGAGGCCTTATTCGCTTAATGATGGGCAAAAAGAGTTCATACATCCATTGGTTTTTGTCGAATCTCCCTTCTTCTTTGGCTATCCGTTTCGCCCATAAAGGAAAGAGGACCGACCGTTTCAAAGACCTTCGGAACCTCAATCTCGAAGATAGCGACAAAATGCTGATTTCGGCCTTGGAGTCCGGAAAAAGCTTCGCCGCCATCCGCTTCGGGGCAGTCGAGCTTTCCTGCCTGAACGGCCACGAGAAGATCGAGTTGGGCTTCAAAAAGCACTACAAAGCCTCTGTGGCCTATTCCATGAAAAACAACGCAGGCTATTTCCCGACGGATGAAAAGAGCCTTCAAAGATATGGGGATGCCTTGCTTCCGATCCTGAAGGAAACTGATTATCTAGGCATTTCGGGGGCCCATATGGAGGAATATTTCCAAATCCATTATTGTCCTGACGCCTCGATCTTGCTTTATGAGGCCATGGAGCCGCTTCGGGGGCGTTGGACTTCTCGCTTGAAAGGCAAAAAGGTTCTCGTCGTTTCTCCGTTCGCGAAGGAGATTGCCTCCCAATATCAGAAGAGGGAACTCTTGTTCCCCAAAGGAAGCGACATTCTGCCGGAGTTCACCCTTTTGACCCTAAAAGCCCCTTTGACCTGCGCGGATAGCAAGCCCTCTTCCTCTTCCTTTTTCGAGGAGCTCGAGAAGATGGAACGCGAAATGGCGAAGCTTGATTTCGATGTGGCTCTTATTGGGGCGGGGGCCTATGGAACCTTCCTCGCCTTAGAGGCTAAACGCCTTGGGAAACAGGGCATTCAGACCGGCGGGGCCACGATGACTTTATTCGGCATCTTGGGCAAACGTTGGGAAAATAGACCCCACGTGGCACAATATGTGAATTCAAATTGGATCCGCCCGAGCGAGAAACCGGACGGCTATCAGAAAATCGAAGGAGGCGCGTACTGGTGAATCAAGAGAATCCGCAAAGCGAGAAGAACCAAGAGGAGTCGTTCCTCTCCCGTTACGATACGGTTCTGTCCTTCCTCTCCTTGGAGGTGCTTTGTTTTGGTTTTTTCGCCTTGGGGGGTCAAACTGGGCTCACGGTTTTCCGCTTGCTCGGCTTCTTCCTCTCCTTCGTCACGATCGGCTTTTTGACCCAGCATCAAACGAAGGAAGAAAGGAAGGGGTATTGGGTTTCTTTGATCCCTTTCTTGGCCTTTGCTCTTCTTTATGGCTTATCCCGTTTCTTTTTGGGCGGCTATTCCAACGTTTTCAGCGCCTTTGCTTTGGACATCGGCGTGAGCCTTGGCCTCATCGGTTTCTTCTTGCTTGGGCAATCCCTGAAGGCAATCCCGTGTTTGAAGCGAGACGTGGTGCTCCTTTCGGTTTTGGGGATGCTGGCCTTGATGGTGTTGATCCCGGGTTTATATTCCCTCATCCGTTACGGGTTCTTCTACGCCGCTAGATACAAGGGGATGGTCTATTACTACGAAGGGGTGGTTTTCCCAATCGATAACGAAACGAAGATCCTCGACGGCTTCTCTTTCCTGGAGGCATCCTTGGCCTATGGGAAGGCACCAGCCTTCTTGCTCAGTTTGTCTTTGCCCGGATGCCTTTTCGTGAATCCCAAGAAAGATACGAAACGTTTCCTCATCATCCTCGGCTTTGGCCTCATCGGTCTGCTGGATTTGGCCTTCGTCCCTTATTACCGGGCTTTGATCCTCTCCTCCTTCGTGTTCTTGATGGCTTTGGTTTATAAGGGGATCAGGCATTCAATCGAAAAGCGCGGCTCCGAGAAACGGGCGGAGCAGGTGCTTAAAATCCTTTATTTCACCTTGATTGGAGTCGCGTCCTTGGGCGTGATTCTGCTTTTCGTCGATTCCTTCACCGGGGCGATTCTTGGAAGCATTCCATGGAAAAGGATCCAAGCCAGCCGGGAGACCGGGGGCATCTTCCGCATCGAGGAGGGGATACGGGCGGTCTTCGTCGAGGAGAGCGCGACGGGCAAGGCTCTCAATCTCCTCGGGATTCTCTTCGGGGTTTCCTATTTGAGCGCCTCCGGTTCGATGCTCGGCCCGGTGGGAGAGATCAATTTCCTTTGGCAGAACGGCCTCATCGCCTTCTTGCTGCTTCTATTCGTGATTTTCTTCTTTGTTCGCGAATGCCGCCGCTTCCTGAAAAAGGATCCCGAGAAGCTGGACGGCAAAGTCATCGTCGTCGCGATTCTCTTCGGGGCGTTCCTCTATTTCAGCTTGCTCGATGATGAGATGCCGCTTCATCACGCGACTTCGTTCTTGCCTTTGTCGAGGAACTCACTGACGTTGCTTGTGTCTTTCCTCTGTGGACTTGTCTACCAAGGAAAATGGAAGGAGGCGCGCCATGAATAAGAAGAACACCCTGATCGCTTTGCTTGCTTGCTTCGCTTTGTCTTCGTGCGCGGACACTTCCGAGCTTTATGAGGGCAACGCTTATGTGAGCCTCGTCTTCAAAGAGAATTGCTATTCCGTCTGGAGCCCAAAACTTCTAGAAGCAAGGATCCAGGAAAAGAAGACCTTGGCCAATTTCCATTCCGACGGCAGCACGGAAGGATGCTATTTCGCCGGGAGCGATCTGAATGGCAATCTCTGCAGCGGATATGGCCAACTGGCCGAAAGGCATCCAGACGCGATTAAAAACGGGGATTCCACTTTGTATTGGACCGTTCCTGCCGGCGGGGTAAGCTTATCCGACGGGACTTTCGTCCCCGGAGGCCTTGACATCATCAATAACGGCGTCGGCGTCTGGACGGATCAATCGGGCCTAGAGGAGATCCTCTATGGGCAGAACAAGAAGCTGAGTCGAGCGAACTCAGGCTTCTCGAAAGGCTACTTGTCTAAGTTATACAATGGCCAGATTCAATGCGATGCTTGGTCCAGCTATTCGCTTGTGGAACTCGATAAGCGGGGCTATGGAACGTTATTCCCGGCAGAGCTGCATTCCGCGCCTTATTTTGCTTTCTCTTGCCGCGGCGGGAGCGATACCCCTTCCGGGACCGGCAGGCTCAGCCGTTTTGAAATCGACGTCACTTTCTACAAAATGGAAAGCGATGGATACGTCGGAACCACCTTCACTTTGGATCGAGTCCCCTTGGAAACGAACATCTCCGCGGAAGACACCTCTTTGGTGGGCTTCTATTTCGATGAGGTCGGATACGATCCTTCGGGGATCTTGGGAATGTCCATGACTTTCTCGATTCAGCAAGACGATGTTCAGATCGCGGGGGAGACCTATCGGCCAAGCGATGATTTCACGGAAGAATCCGATTACTATACG
>SFUB01000086.1 GCA_004561785.1 bacterium
TGTCATCCTTGACCATTTCAATCTCTCAATCAACGAAGATGAATTCGTAACCTTCCTAGGGCCATCTGGATGCGGGAAAACCACCACGCTCCGGATCATCGGCGGCTTTGAGACCATGCAGTCGGGCCAACTTCTTTTAGATGGCGTTGAGATTCAGAATCTCCCATCCCACAAGCGTCCGATCAACACGGTTTTTCAGAAATATTCCCTTTTCCCCCATTTGAACGTTTACGATAACATCGCTTTCGGCCTCCGGAACAACATTTATTCCAATGTCTATGACATCGGCATGATGAACATGATGGAGGAGTACGGCTTCTCGGAAGAAGACATCGATTCTTTGGCGAAGAAGACCTCGATGATCGAAAATCCTAAGGACGTGAAATCGTTTTTGAACTCTTTTTGCGAAGAGCGTTCTTCTTTATCCGCGTTAGAGAAAGCCCTTAAAGCCAAAGGCAAGCGCAATGTTTCTTTTGGTGCGGTTCGATGCGAGATGGCGGAGCTATTGAAGGAACTAGGGCTCAACATCCCGCTTTCTTTTTCGGATGACACCCCTTATAAAATCGCCTGCAAGGCTCTTCTAGCTCAAACGAAGGAGATGGACGTATACGCCAAGATGAAGGAAAGGCTCAACAAACATTCCTTCAAAGAAACCGTCATCAAAGGCGAGGTCCTGAAAGCTTTGAAACTTGTGAACCTTGAAGGCTATGAGGATCGCGACATCTCTTCTCTCTCCGGCGGCCAGCAGCAGCGTGTCGCCATTGCCCGTGCGATCGTGAACAAACCCCGTATTCTGCTTTTGGACGAACCTTTGAGCGCTCTCGACCAAAAACTCCGCAAATCCATGAGATTAGAGTTGAAAGAGCTTCAGCAAAAACTGGGGATTACGTTTATTTTCGTCACCCACGATCAAGAAGAGGCGATGGTTATGTCCGATACCATCGTCGTCATGAACGGCGGAGAGATCCAACAGATGGGTCGCCCTGAAGATATCTATAATGCTCCGGTAAATCGCTTCGTCGCTTCCTTTATCGGGGAAGCCAATATCCTCCGTGGCACCTTCACCGGACCCAGGGAAGTCACCATGTTAGGCAAAACCTTCAAAGTGGGTTCGAAAGATTTCAAGCCCGAGGAAAAGATCAACGTCATCGTCGAAAAGGATGCCTTCGACATCGGATCGCCTGAGACCTCTAGGGTTGTCGGCGTGGTTGAAAAGGCTTCTTTCTCAAGCAACAAATACACCCTTTCCGTGAAAGTGGGCGACGCCCACGTCGTCGTGGAGAGCGAAGACAAATTCTCGCCCGGCCAAAATATCGGTTTAAGCATCGCCCCCGGCAACATCTATTGCGAGCCCCTGTCTTTCAGCAAAGCCGAATTGCTTGCCAATTACGAAGGCGCCAACATCCTGGAAGGCGTTTATCTCGGCGCCCAACGGGTCCTTTTCCTGGGCGCCTCCTTCCAGACCTACCTCACCACTTTCTTACCGGGCGAGGTCGTGGACGCAGTCATCCGCCCCGAGGATTTCGACTTGGAATTCGAACACCCGGAGAAGACCATTTTGAGAGGGACGGTCATCAAATCCGTTTTCACCGGGGTCCACTTCTCCCTATGGATTAAAGTCGGGGGCACCGTGCTGCTCGTTCAGGATTATCAAAACTGCGAAGTCGGGGATGAGGTCGGCCTCCGCGTCGATTTCTATGAGATCCACCTCATGAAGGTCGAAGACGAAGCCCAGCCTCCGGAGATCCAGCAAATCCGTCACAAGGCAAGGCTGCTTGCCAAGGAAGCCATGGAGCAACATGAAACGCTTTAAGTGGCTTTCCCTGCCTTATTTCCTTTGGCTTGTCCTCTTCACCGTCGTCCCGGCCGTGATGATGATTTTGCTTTCCTTTCTAAGCAGCAACGGGATGGATTTCTCCACCGCCTATTTTTCCTTGGCTTCTTTTGAGAGGCTTAAGGATCCGGCCATCCTGAAAGCTTTGGTCAATTCTCTCTACGTCGCCTTGATGACGGTGGTTTTCTGCGTGTTGCTTGGCTACCCCACCGCCTATTTTCTTAGTTTCGGCCCCTTCAAAAAGAAGAAACTCTTTTTGCTTTTGCTGATCCTTCCGATGTGGTCGAATTCCATGCTCCGGATCGTTTCTTGGCTCAGGCTTTTCTCCACGCCTCTTTTTGCCCCGCTTCACGCTTTGGGAAGCTATTGGGCCGTCATCATGGTTTCGGTCGCGACTTACCTCCCTTTCATGATTTTCCCGATTTATACGGTTTTGGAGAAAATGGATCGAGGGCTTTTGGAAGCCAGCCGCGATTTGGGGGTGCCCGCCTTCAAGAGCTTCCTGAAGGTCACTTTGCCCTTATCCATGAAGGGCGTTTATTCCGGAATCATCATGGTCTTTTTGCCCGCTTCCACGGGATTCGCCATTTCCGAGGCCATCGGAGAAGGGAAAATCCGTTTGATCGGGAACCTTTTGGAAGCCGTATTCAAACAAAACAACTTTAATTTCGGTTCCATCCTTTCCTTGCTCCTGTCCATCGTCCTCATCGCGTTGATGGCCGTTTTCGACCGTCTCCAGGAAAAGAAAGGAGAGAAGGCCCATGCTTGAGAAGAATTCCTGGAAAAGCAAAATCGCCCATATTCTGGAAGCCGTTTTCCTCGTTCTCGTCTTTTCCTTCACCTACATTCCTTTGGCTATCATCGTTTATCAATCCTTCAATCTCGGCGCGAATTCGATTATCCCCCTGCAATGGGGAGGATTCACCTTCGAGCATTTCGCCTCCGTGTTCACGAACCGGATTCTCTACACCTCTATCCTCGATTCCCTTCTCGTTTCATTCTGGGCGACTTTGATCTCGACCGTATTCGGGGTGATCGCTTCTTTCGGTATCCATTCGCTCGGCAAGAAAGCCAGGAAAGCCATGGACTTTCTGAACGAGATCCCCATGCTTTCCTCAGAGATCGTCACGGGGATTTCTTTGATGGTGGTCTTTTCGTTGGTGAAGCCCCTTATCCCGAGCGTCTTCGGCTTCCCGTCCATGCTTTTGGCCCACGTATATTTCACTTTGCCTTACGTCCTCATGATGGTCCTTCCTAAACTCGAGCAGACGGATGAGTCCTTATATGAAGCCGCGCGCGATTTGGGCTGCCCGCCCGCGAAGGCCCTTTTCAAGGCGGTTATCCCCTCTTTGGGAACCGCCATCCTCATGGGGGCCCTCATCGCCTTCACCTTGAGCATCGATGATTTCGTGGTTTCCTTTTACACCCAGGGGAACGGGTTCTCCAATTTCTCCAACTACGTCTATTCCTCCTACACCAAAAAGAACTTCTCCCCCGGCGCTTACGCCTTTGACGCCTTGTTGACCTTCGTCACCCTCGGCGTGGTTTTGCTCGCCTCTTTGAAAACCGCGAAGAAAGGAGAGAAGAAATGAAAAAGGCCCTGATCGGAATCTCCGTCTTCCTGCTTGCCTTCACCGCCTTTGCCTGCGTTGTGCTGAACACCCCAAACAAGATCCTCTATCTGCTGAACTGGGGCGAATACATCGACTCGTCGCTAGTTAAGGAATTCGAAGAGGAATTCCACTGCCAAGTGATCGAGGAGAACGTGACTTCGAGCGAGGCCATGTATCAGAAGATCTCCGGGGGGACCACTACTTACGACGTGGCAATCCCGGGTGATTACGCCATCTCGAGATTGCAAAGCGAAGATTTGCTCCGGAAGCTCGACGTCAACAATCCCTCTTACGTCCATTTATCCGGTGAAGATTCGCAATTCGATGAGGGTTTGCAGGGTTTAATGAACGAATACATGGTGAATCCCGATTCCGGGGAGAGCATTCAGGATTACTTCAAACCCTATTTTTGGGGTGCCTATT
>SFUB01000087.1 GCA_004561785.1 bacterium
GTATCCCCTTCGCGAGGCCTGAGAATTAGTCGCCGTCATGGGGGTGCAAAAAAGTCTTTTTGAAGCCCGACGGTTTTGAAGCCTCAAAGGAGATTCATATGTTGCAAGTCCGCAAAAGAGACGGTTCCATCGTAGCCTTCGACCTGAAGCGCATCGAAAAGGCGTTGTCACGCGCCTTCGTTGCTGAGCATAAAAACGCCGATCCCAGCGTGATTGAGCTTCTTGCCTTGAGGGTCACGGCCGATTTCAACGCGAAAATCAAAGACGAGATTATTGGAGTTGAAGATATCCAGGACTCCGTGGAAATCGTTTTGATTCAAGCCGGCTATGTCGATGTGGCCCGTTCCTATATGGATTACCGCAAGAAACGCGCCGAAATCCGTGAGGTGAAAAGCACGGAACTCGATTTCAAAAAAGTCGTGGACAACTATCTTCGCGTCAGCGACTGGCGCGTCAAAGAGAATTCCACCGTCACCTACTCCGTCGGCGGTTTGATTCTTTCCAATTCGGGCGCCGTCACCGCCAACTATTGGCTTTCCGAGGTCTACGACAAGGAAATCGGCGATGCCCACCGCAACGCCGACATCCATATACACGACCTTTCTATGCTCACTGGCTATTGCGCCGGCTGGAGCCTTAAGCAGCTCATCCAACAAGGTCTAGGCGGAGTGCCCGGGAAGATCACCTCCTCCCCGGCCAAGCACCTCATGACCCTTTGCAACCAGATGGTCAACTTCCTCGGCATCATGCAGAACGAATGGGCCGGAGCGCAGGCCTTCTCTTCCTTCGATACCTATTTGGCTCCTTTCGCGAAGATCGACCATCTCTCCTACAAGGAAATCAAACAGTGCATCCAGTCCTTCATCTACGGGGTCAACACTCCTTCCCGCTGGGGAACTCAGGCCCCCTTCACCAACGTCACGTTGGATTGGACTTGCCCCGATGACCTTGCGAATCTCCCCGCCATCGTTGGCGGCAAGGAGATGCCCTTCACTTACGGTGAGTGCAAAGAGGAAATGGATCTCATCAACCGCGCCTTCATCGAAACGATGATCGAAGGGGACGCCAACGGACGCGGATTCCAATATCCGATCCCAACCTACTCCATCACCAAAGATTTCGACTGGAGCCCCACGGAGAACAACAAGCTCCTCTTCCAGATGACCGCCAAATACGGAACGCCCTATTTCTCCAACTACATCAACTCGGACATGAAGCCCAGCGACGTCCGTTCCATGTGTTGCCGCCTCCGTTTGGATTTGCGCGAGCTCCGGAAAAAGAGCGGTGGTTATTTCGGCTCCGGCGAATCCACCGGCTCCATCGGCGTCGTCACAATCAACATGCCGCGCATCGCCTATCTTGCTACGGATAAGAATGATTTCTACACCAGGCTCGACCGCTTAATGGATCTATCGGCCCGTTCGCTGAGCATCAAGAGGAAAACGATTACCAAACTCCTCGACGCGGGGCTCTACCCTTATACCAAGCATTATCTTGGATCCTTCAAAAACCACTTCTCCACCATCGGCTTAGTCGGTATGAACGAAGCCTGCTTGAACGCTAGGTGGATCAAGCAGGACCTCTCGCACTCCCTTGCCCAAGAGTTCACCGAAGAGGTTTTGAATCACATGAGAAACCGCCTTTCCGACTATCAAGAGCTCTACGGGGATCTCTTTAATCTCGAGGCCACTCCAGCCGAATCGACTTCTTACCGCTTGGCCAAGCACGACAAGGCTCGTTACCCAGACATCATCACCGCCTCCAAAGACGGCGACACCCCGTTCTACACGAACTCGAGCCATCTCCCCGTGGGATACACCTCCGACATCTTCGCGGCCCTCGACATCGAGGATCGTTTCCAGACCCTCTATACCTCTGGGACCGTCTTTCACGCCTTCCTTGGCCAAAGGCTCCCGAATTGGCAATCCTGCATGCGCCTGGTTCGGAAGATCGCCGAGAACTACAAGCTCCCCTATTACACCATCTCCCCGACCTACTCCGTCTGCGCGGATCATGGCTACATCTCCGGCGAACAATGGAAATGCCCAATCTGCGGAAAGGAGACGGAAGTCTACTCTCGCATCACCGGATACTACCGACCCGTCAAAAACTGGAACGCCGGCAAGAGCGAAGAGTTCAAGATGAGAAAGACCTATGACGTCACTCGGGAGTGCGATGTTCCGGATGCCAAAAAAGAAGAGGGACATGTAGCTGTTTCAGCCACTCCAAAGGAAGAAATGCCGGCGATCAACGAGCCTTTGTTGTTCACCTCTCCGACCTGTCCGAACTGCAAGATGGCCAAGATGATCCTCGATAAAGCCGGATTCCATTATCACAATGTCGACGCGGCCTCCAGCAAAGAGTTGACCCTTGCTTACGGCATCAAACAGGCTCCGACCCTTTTGGTCCCACGCGGAGACACCTATGAGCTTTACGAGAACGCCTCGCTGATCAAAGGCTTCCTCGAATCTTCGAAAAATAACTGATCATCAACGTGACTAGGCCCCGCTCCAGGGGCCTTTGTCCTAAGGAGCAACATGATCTACGATTCCATCATCATCGGCGGCGGCCCATCGGGGATGACGGCTGCCTTGTACCTATTAAGAGCCGGGAAAAAAGTCCTTCTTCTGGAAAAAGAAACGATCGGCGGCCAAATAGCCTTAAGCCCTCGCCTAGAAAACTATCCCTCCATCGTCTCTATCTCGGGGGAGGAGTTTTCGGATCGCCTTTTTTCTCAAATCACCGATCTGGGCGCCGACTTCGAACTCGAAGAAGCAACGGGAGTTGAAAAAGAGCAAGATGTCTTCACCGTCCAAACAAACTACGGATCCCATCAAAGCAAAACCGTGATTTTGGCTTCTGGATGCAGCCACCGCTGCCTGGGGATCCCCGGAGAAAAAGAATTCACGGGCAAGGGCGTTTCTTATTGCGCCGTATGTGACGGCCCTTTCTTCGCCGGGAAAGAAGTCTTGCTGATTGGGGACGCAAACACCGCTCTCCAATACGCCATCTCCCTGTCAGAAATCTGCAAAAAAGTCACTATTGCGACCCTGTTTGACCGTTTCTTCGCCGATGAGGTGCTCCAAAAGAAACTGCAAACGCTGAACAATGTCGAAATCCATCACGGTCTCTGCTCCATATCCATCGAAAAGGAGGGCGAAAAGCTTCAGACGCTTTTTATGGACACCAACGCAAAGAAAGCCGTCTCGTTCCTCTCCGATGGCGTATTTGTGGCCGTTGGTCAAAAGCCGCATAACGAACCCTTTGAAAAGGTCGTCGAGCTAAAGAACGGATTCATAGTGACCGACGAGGAAATGCGGACAAAAACCCCGGGATTATTCGCCTGTGGGGATTGCCGGACGAAAAAACTCCGTCAGGTCGTAACCGCCACAAACGACGGAGCGATCGCCGCCAATTCCGCCAATTGCTATTTGCAGTCCCTCTGATCAATCATAGCCTCGCAAATCAACGTTTCGAATGGTTTTTGCGAGGTTTTTCTTATATTCTTCCGCTTTTTCTTTACTCACCATATGCAGCCCGTGGGCGATGCAATTTTCGGAATCGACATAACGTTGGAGATAGTAGCGTTCCGCCCCAGAGATCCATTTCCCTATCTCCAGAATATCTTTCTCAGAATGGAATTCCTCGATCAAGGTCGTCCTGAATTCATAAGAAACGCCAGACTTCAGCAGGAAAGAAATTGATTCTTCAATTGGGGATAAATCAAGGCTCTTCAGGCCTGATGTAACAGCGTATTTGGCCTTTGAGTTCTTGATGTCCATGGCGAAATGGTCCACAAGACCTTCTTTTGATAGGCGCTTAATCAAATTCGGATTGG
>SFUB01000019.1 GCA_004561785.1 bacterium
CAAACCCATTATAAGCAAGGCGAAAACGAGGTAAAGAGGGAGCGTGAAAGCGCTACCAAACTTTTTTTGTCAAGCCCCAAAACGCATTTTCCCGGCTTATCAGTTAACCTCTAGTTCCCTATACAGAAACCGCCTTTTGCACTAGACTTCCCCATATGAAAAAAGAATCGCCATCGAAAAGAAGGACCGTCAAATCCTTCCTATTGGATTTGCTGAAGGGCATTACCCTGGGCATTTCCGCAGCGGTCCCCGGGTTAAGCGGGGGAACGGTCGCCGTCGCCGAAGGATGTTATGACGGGCTGATCCAGTCCGCGGGGAGCCTCCGCCAAAAATTCAAAGAATCCTTCCTCTTTTTATTGCCTTATCTTCTGGGTCTTGGCTTGGGCGCTCTGGCGGCTTTTGCGGGGATCAAAAAAGGATACGCTTTGGCCCCGTTCACTTTGACGGGACTATTCGCCGGGATGGTCGCGGGTTCTTTGCCCGTCGCGTTAAGCGAACTCAAAAAGGGTGAAAACGGTAAGCAAAAACTCTTATACGCCCTTTGTTTTTCCTTTTGTTTCTTGATCGCCGCCGGGTTGGGAATCGTGACTGCCCTCTGCAAAATCGATTTGGCTTCCTTTTTGCAAGAGCGAGTCTGGTGGATGTATCTCTTCGTGCCTCTTGCGGGTTTCGTCGCCGCCTTCTGCTTCGTGATTCCCGGGATCTCAGGTTCGATGTCCTTGATGGTCATGGGGATGTATTATCCAATCCTATTCACTTTCCTACCCGCGGGGTCGCATGCGAACGATGTGGAAAAAGCCTTGACGATCTGGGGCAGTTCAGACGGCGGATTCGTGGGCACGGGCATTGTGCTTTTGCTTCTTCTGACCCTGGGCGCCGTCTTAGGCCTCGTTGTCTCTTCGAAAACCATGGCGAAGCTTCTGGAAAGCAAACGCGTGCCGACTTTCTATGGAATCTTCGGCCTCATCTTAGGATCGCTTGTGTCCATGTTCATCAACTCTGACATCTACCCGAAATACATTTCCGGAGGGGTTGAGAGCTGGGACTACATCGTTGGCGCCGCCCTCTTCTTGGTTGGGGGAGTCGCCATATTCCTTCTGATTCGCTTCGTCGATAAAAAGCAGGCTAAGAAAGCGGAGTGAAATCATGCACGAACTTGGATTATGCACCGAAATGGTCCGAACCCTAGAGGACCTGATGAAGGAAGAAGGCCTAAAGAAAATAAGCAAAGTTTGCGTTGATGTCGGTGAAATTACCGGAGTTTTGCCGCGTTTTATGGAAGAATGCTGGGGGCCGGCCTGTGAAGGCAGCCCTTTAGAAGGCGCCAAGCTCAAGATCAATTTCCTGCCCGCGAAGGCCGTCTGTCGCCGTTGCGGAGAACCTTTTCACCCAGAGCACGGGAAAGGCGCTTGCCCCAAATGCGGGAGCGAGCTTTACGATTTAGAAAACGGGTTTGAGTTTGAAATTACCGAAATAAGCGGGGAATGATTTTCAAAAGCCAGGCCGGTTCTTCGATGTTCGCGGTTCCATGGACAACGGCGGATACAGCGAATGCATCTATGCTTTCGTCGCAGGCAAAAGAGCAGCGTCTCGCTTCGAATCTACTTAGCAGATGGCATTTCTTCTAGTTTCCCTTAAGTCTTTGCCAGCTGAACGCCGTCCTTAGGTTGGGCTTCAAAGGGAAAAATAGGGTCTTCCTAGAGTCAGCTTCTCTTTTGGGATAGAATGAAGAACGGTTTTTCAAAGGGGCATACACATGCATAAAAACGGCTTCGACAACGCGAAATATCTCGCTATGCAAAGCGAGCACATCGAGAAGAGAATCGCTCAATTTGGTGGGAAGTTGTATCTCGAATTCGGTGGAAAACTCTTTGACGATTACCACGCGAGCCGCGTCCTGCCTGGATTTGTCCCAGATGCGAAGTTGCAGCTTCTCCTCAAAATGAAGGACGAGGCTGAAATCGTCATCGCCATCAACTCCCAAACGATTGAAGAAGCGAAAACGCGGGGAGACCTCGGCATAACCTACGACCAGGAAGTGCTCCGTTTGATTGACGCATTCCGGGCCGCAGGTCTATATGTCAGTTCCGTCGTTTTGACGCAATTCCAAAACCAAAAGTCCGCAAAGGCCTTTGAAAAATTGCTTCAGAAGCTTGGAATCAAAACCTATCGGCATTATGTCATCGATGGCTATCCATACGATGTGGAGAAAATCGTCTCCGAGGATGGCCTCGGCAAAAACGATTACATTGAAACAACCCGCCCGCTGGTCGTGCTAACCGCTCCAGGCCCCGGAAGCGGCAAAATGGCGACCTGCCTCAGCCAGCTCTACCACGATAACAAACGGGGCCTGAAATCTGGGTACGCCAAATTCGAGACCTTCCCAATTTGGAACCTTCCATTGAAACATCCAGTCAACTTGGCCTATGAAGCCGCGACCGCCGATCTAGACGACGTGAACATGATCGACCCCTATCATTTAGAGCATTACGGGATAAGCACGGTCAACTACAACCGCGATATCGAGATCTTCCCTGTTCTCAACCGGGTTTTCGAGAAGATTTTCGGCGCTTCGCCCTATTATTCCCCAACGGATATGGGTGTCAATATGGCTGGGTTTTGCATTGAAAATGACGAAGTTTGCCAAGAAGCGTCTCGTCAGGAGATCATCCGTAGATATCTAAAGGCGTTGGTGAAAAGGCGCGAAGGCCAAAGCAACGATTCCGAAGTCGCCAAAATCGATTCCTTGATGAAAAACAACGGGATCGAGGAGAGAGAAAGAAAAGTTATCACAGAGGCAAGAAACAAAGCCGAGAAAACCGGCGGCCCCGCTGCGTCCATAGAATTGGAAGACGGCAGCATCATCTCTGGGAAGAACTCCCCTTTGCTCCGTTGCAATAGCGCCATGATTCTGAACGCCTTAAAGCATCTTGCCGGCATCCGGGATTCGGTTTTGCTGATCCCGAAGGCCATCCTTGAGCCGATCTGCAAACTGAAAACAGAGTCTTTGGGTGGGCACAATCCCCGGCTTCATCTGGATGAGATTCTCTTGGCCCTTTCGATCTCCGCAGTAACCAACCCTTTGGCGGGAATGGCTTTGGAGCAGCTTCCTAAGCTGAGGGGCTGCCAATCCCACAGCACCGTCATTCTTTCCGAAATGGACAATGGAACTCTCAGAAAGCTTGGCGTGGACCATACGAGCGACCCGGTTTACGAAACGAAAAAACTCTATCACGGGAAATAAAGCCATGCAGAAACCCTTCATTTTATCGAATGGCCTCCAGATTCCTTCCATTGGATTCGGGACTTGGCTTATCCCCCAGGAACGCGCCTGCCTTAGGGTCTCCCAAGCTTTGAAAATCGGTTACCGTCACATGGACTCCGCCCAAGACTACGGCAACGAAGCCGGAGTCGGCGAGGCGATCCGCGAGTCCGGTTTGCCTCGCGAGTCCATTTTTGTCACGACGAAAATCAAAGCCAGCATCAAAAGCTACGGCGAGGCGAAATCGTCTTTGGAAGAATCCTTTTCTAAATTGGGTTTGAATTATATTGACTTGGTCCTTATTCACGCCCCTCAGCCTTGGGAGGAATTGAGAGGTCCAAAAAAGTATTACGAAGAGAACCGAGCCGTTTGGGCTTGCATGGAGGAGTTTTATAAAGACGGCCGGATCAAATCCATTGGCGTATCCAACTTCCTTGAAGATGATTTGGAGCATTTGATGAGTCACTGCTCCATCAAGCCGATGGTCAATCAGATTTGCCTCAACATCGGAGATACCGATTCCGAGCTCGTCGAGTATTGTCAAAAGCAAGGGATCCTGGTAGAAGCCTACTGCCCGATTGCACACGGCAAAGCTTTGAGCGACCCCTTTGTGATAACGATGGCCAAAAAATATAACGTCTCTCCCGCGGTTCTTTGTTTGGCCTATGCCTTAGAGCTTGGTACGCTTCCTCTTCCGAAATCCGAGAATCCGGAGCACATGAAAGAGAATCTGGACTTCTCTTTGAGCATTTCTCCCGAGGACATGGAATCCTTAAAACGTTGGAGGCATCAAGACCAATAAAGTTCAGTCTCTTTTCAACCGATAATAAGAGGTGGGGGAATAACGGTCTCCCACTTTTTCAATCGCCCCTTCTTGGACTAAAGGGCCTACAAGTTTCTTTAGGAAGTAGGCTCTGCTTGTGAAAGGAGTCAGTTTTTGAAGTTCTTTAACGCTTTTCGGGCCGTTTTCCAAACTCGCCAAGATTTTCTCCCGCTCCACCGCCAAATCGCCCTTAAAAGGCCTTCCAGGAAGCTTTTTGTCTTCTTCCGAAGAAGAAACGCCGAATTCAAAAGCAAATCCCTCTTCGGAAGCCTTGAAGACAGCTCCTCCCGAGGCCTTCGCCTTTTTCCAGTCCAAGAAAACCTCAGCGGGCAAATTCTCTTGACCCAGGATTCCAGCGGTTTGGAGAATTTCTTTCACGACTTCTCCGTCGTCGCTTAATTCAAAGGTCTTTCCAAAAGCGGCAATCTCTGCGGTTCCACCCCAAATATTCACGGTGATAGGCTTATTCTCCGTCTGATAATCCTTATGGATGAAAGAGAATAGCAAAGCGGCGCGAAAGGCACTCCTCGATTGCATAGACGAAGAGGGCTCCGCCTTCTTTCCGTATGAAAGATTGCCCTCCAAGAAATCTAATGCCGCATCAAGATTTTCCAGAAGCGCTCCCCTCAGTTCGTTTCTTTTGAGTTCCCTCTTCTTGAAATCATCGAAAAGGTGGCAGGAAATAGCGGCCCCCGCTTCGTGCGAGAGGTCCTTGAAGAGGAGAAGGCCATTATTCGCGAATCCCCCTTCGTGGACGAAGCCTTTGGTAGCGAAGGCGGAGACTAAGTGAGATTTTAAGTCCGGATTCGTTTTCGAGCCTTCCTTCACCAAGCCCGACCACTTCGCGAGATCGAATTCGACGCTTGAGAATTCCTTGAGTTTCTGCGCATGAACGGTTTCCTCCAAAGGCGTCAATCGTTCTCTCTGATCTTCCATCGGCTCGAGCCTTTCCCCCAGAACACGGATTGGCGCGGGGGAGGGCTTGACTTCCATGACCAAAACGTATTCTTCCGCCCAGTCGTCCAAACTTCTTAAAATAAAACGATAACGAACTTCCCCGGAGAGACGATTCTCAAGGAGGCTTAGAAGGGATCTTTTCGCCTCTTCCAAAGAATTGAGATCCAGTCCATCCGGTTCCCCGGAGGAAGAAACGCCTAAAGCCAACGCTCCGCCTTTGCCATTAGAAAAGGAAACGATGGCGGAAGCGACGGAGGAAGCCGTGAGCTCTCGATCTCTTCCAAGGCAAATCGAATCGGTCGTGGCCCAATCAATCTCCGGAAACAGCGTTTTGAAGTCCATGGATAACAATCCTCCTCTTACATTACTCTAACCTTATTCTAAATGTTTTCAACCTTGCTCTTAGATTACTTATTAAATGTGTAAGGTTATTCTTTACATTACTCTTTGTTTTCGCAATGTTAAAAGCGTTCTTTTTAACGTTGTCTTTGAAATTTGAACAATTAGGAATGCATAAAAAGAGCCTCCCAAAAAAAGGCCGAAAAAGGCCTTTAGGGGCGATTTCTACTTTGCATGTAGAAATATGCATAGGCGGATACACGAGCCTCTAAGGGCCGAAAAAAGGCCCCGCGATCGCAGGGCCAGAAGACTTGATGGAATGGTTTTAACGACGTTGGGAAACGCTTCCATAGGCCACGAATTTTATGAAGTCAGCTTCGTTCATCGGCCTGCCGAAGTAGTAACCTTCCATCGCGTATATGCCAAGATGGGAGACGAACTTGCTTTGTTCTTCCGTTTCGATCCCGGTCGCGATGACATTGATGCCGGCTTTCTGGGCATCGGAGCAGAACCTGGCGAACGAGGTTCCGTCGCGGGCGGAGCTTAAGGCGTTGGAAACGACGAGGCGATCCGTCTTCACCGTCTTGATAGAGAACTCGCCAAGGAGACTAAGATCATCGCGCTCATGGTTGAATTCGGAGGCGATCCACTCGATGGAAACGGAGGAGAGAGCCTCTTGCAGCGCTTTGACGGCTTGGCTGTTTTTGGACAGGTATTCCGTCTTGATTTCGAATTGGACGCAATCCTTGGGGAAATGGTATTGGGAGAAAGCCCGCTTCACGGCCCTCGGGAAGGAAGAGTCGGAGAGAGAGTCCAAGGAGAGGTAGATGGCTAGATGCAGCACGCCGACGTTCTTGAAGACGCTGTAGCCATACTGGGAGAAGAGCTCGCCCATGGCACGGAAGGAAGAGACGTCGATCTTCGAGACCAAGCCCGCCTTCTCGGCCAGAGGGATGAACTCCGCCGGCGCGACTTCGGATTTGTCCGGGGCGTAGAGGGCGGCGCGGATATCGCCGGTGATCGGACGGAGGGTCCTGGCATCGACGATCGGCTGAAGGAAGGTGTGCATCTTCTCTTTGCCGATCGCTTCGTGGAGAAGGGCGGTGATGAATTCGCTGCGCAGGGCTTTCCTCGGAGCAGCGCCGCTTTGGTCCACGAGCATTCCTTCCCCCAAAGAGGCGGAACGCTTCATGTCGTTATCGATGAGAGTAAGCATCTGCCTGGCGTTGCTCACGTCTCCGGGATAGGCAATGAGGGCATAAGAGACGCTCGATAATTTCGCAACGTTCCCGGCTTCCAAGGGGATTGCGAAGATCTCGGCAACTTCTTCGGCGAAGGAGATCGCCTTGGTCTTCGTGTAAGAAGGAAGGAGGAAAGCCAAAGTGGTTTCGTCGACGCGGTAAGCGAGCTCGCCATAGCCGGCGTCAAGGAAGTTCTTAACCACCTGGCCCAACAATGAGGTGAGGTCCGATTCGGGGAGAGCGGCGATAAGGGCAGGGATGTTGTTGATGCGAGCTGCCAAGACATAGCCTGGGTTCCTCGATTTGCAATCGCGTTCGACGGCGAGCGAGAGGGACTTCTGGTTGCGGATCATGAAGGTCTCGTCGAACAAGCGCGAGGTCTTGAAGCTCGGTCCTTCGAGGATCTCCGGCTCCATGAGCAAGGTGGAGCGGTCGCTGTCGGCGCCGCGATATTGCAGGACGCAATAGGTGATTGGGGAGGCGGAAACCTCCTGGAAGGTGCGCGTGCAGGTCCCTTTGGACAAAGGACAATAGGAACAGGGCGTCTCCTCCCCGCGGCGGAAGGCTTTGTAGCAGATCTCGCCGGGCCTAGCCTCGGGGTAGATGCGGCGGAGATCCTCGCTTACGAAGCAAAGGCGATGGGAGGAACGGTCGATCGTATAGAGGAAGCGGCGGCTCCTTGAGCTCAGGGCGTCGAGGAGCTGATAGGCCCCTTCGAGTTCCTTTTCTTCGCCCATCTCGACGAGGATGTCGGAGACGAGACTGGAGAAACTATCGAGCATGCTGTGGACGATGAGGGAATCGAAGTCGACTTTCTTTTGGCCTTGCAGGAAGAGCAAAGCCCCTTTCTTTCCGGATTCTCCCACGGAGCGGAGGAAGACGCTTTCCATGCCGAGGTTGCGGAGGAAGGACGAGAGCTCGCTCGGAAGTTTGTCGACGTCGTTCACGGCGAAGTGGAGGTCGGAAGAAGCCTGTTCATAGAACGGATCGAGGAGGGACGATTCGATGCGGGAGCCCAATTTGCCAAAGCCTAGGTTCTTCCCGTTTCGCCCCACGTCCATCTCGACGCGGTATTCCCGGAATGAGGGGTCATAAAGGAGATAGCCCCCGCTGTCTAAGCCTAAGGTCGAAGCGGCCCAGACGAAAAGGTCGGAGAGCAAGGCAATCTTCTCCGGACGGGAGTTCAAGGCATGATAATGGGCGCGGGAAGTCTCCAAGAACCCTTCGTAGATAACGAGTTTGTTGTTCTCGGTGAGGACGCTTCTGGGGAAGTAGAAGCGGCCCAAATCGGAGACGATCTTGACCCCGTCGCTTTGGGAGAGGGCCTTCTCGGCCTCTCCATAGAGCTCCGACATGGAGACGAAGGGATAAATCGCCCCGCCGGCTTTGCAATAGGAGAGGGATTCCCCTTCGCTGAAATCCATGGCGCAAAAATTCTGGACAAGCCTTTCGCAGGTGGTCTGCAAAGCCAACAAGGCTCCGACCCCGTAGACGAAGCAAGAGAAGCCGTCTTCTCTTTCGCCTAGCATCGCCTCGGGGAAGGTGGCGCGGATTTCCTTGAGGAGAGCTTCCTTCTCTTTGGCGGGATCGCTTTTCTTGGAGATCAATTGGAACATCAATAAGGCGCTGCGGGAGGAATAGGTGCCCTGAAGCTCGAAGAAGAGGTTTTTGCGGAATTCCTCATCCCGGAACACATGCCCTAAGGCGATTTGGTCGCGGATGGTCTTATCTTGGGAGGTGTGGCTGGAGACGATCTCAAAACGGGAATAGTTCTCCAGCAATCCGTTGATGGCCTCTTGGAGGGGGAGGAAGGCTTTGAATTTCCTGCTCGGCAAAGAAAGCAAAGGCAATGAGCCCCCGCGGAAGCTCGAGATCTGCTTGCCTAGAGACGTCACGGCCTCCTTTTGCTCGCCTTCGAAGGCGCGGTAGACGGAGAAGGCGAGGACGCCGGTGACCAGCAAGCTCGCGAGCAAGAGCCCGAAGAAAAACCATTGGGCCCAGACCCATTGGTAGAAAATCGCCGTGGCGTAGAAACAGGCGAAGACGATGCCCAAGACCAAGAAGATCCAAAGCATCCAATAGATCCGCTTCTTGGTGAAAAGATTGCTTTTCTTCTTCATATCGCGTCCCCCTGATCAAGCAAGGTGCGGCTTACGATCTTGCCGATGGTCGGCATGGCCTCAAGCCCTTTCCTGCGGTAAGAGAGCCTCTGCTCGAGGTTCCCGAGTTCGAAGCAAACCGATTTGATGGTCACCACGGGCACCTTCTTGGCGCTCGCGGCGAGCAAAATCCCGCCCGACCCCGAATCGTAGGCTTTGAGGACCTCTTGGCTCAGGAAGTGGGGGCGGATGATCGAATCGACTTCCTCTTTCTCGGTCGGGAAGGAGGAGCCGGACAAGAGGTACCCGCGCTGGATGTAGCGGGAGGAGACCAGATAGGATTCCCTTTCGGCTTTGTCGGACAAGCGAAGATCCCCCACGAAGAAAGGGGCCTCTCCGGGCAACTGGCCATAGGAGAGGGGGTGCTCTTTGGTGAAGTCGACGTTGGCGAGGTAGACGCGGTCAGCGATGAGGATATCCCCTTGGCGGAGCTCCCTTTGAAAGGAAACGCAGGTGCCGATGGAGAAGACGAGGTAGGGGTCGTAACGGTCGATGATGACGGAGGTCAGCATCGCGGTGAATTCGTTCCCTTCCCCCACCGCGGCCAAAACCACCTCATCGGAGAAGAGGTGGCCGAAATAGGCTTTGGTCTTGCCGAAAATGTCCTCGCTTCTTTCGATCCGCATCTTGGCGGTGAAATAGAGGATGTCGTCTTGGGTCTGTCCGAGGATGGCAATCATTTCTGCTCTCCTTTCTCCTTGGGCGCCTCGAAGGGGTTGTTCTTCAGGAACCTTTGGAATTCGAAGGCGTTCAGCGGACGGGAATAGTAGTAGCCCTGCACCGCGTCGAGCTCCATGGAACGGAGCAGGCTCACCTGGCGTTCGGTCTCGACCCCTTCGGCGATCGTCCAGATGCCGAGGGAATGGGCCAAGGAGATGATGGCCCGCACGATGTCGCGGCTCTTTTTGTCGACTTCGATGTCGTCGATGAAGGATTTGTCGATCTTAAGGGTGTCGAAGGGGAGCTTCTTCAGGGAGTTGAAGGAGGAATAGCCGACCCCGAAGTCGTCGATGGAGGTCTGCATGCGCATTTCTTTGATCTTCGAGACGAGTTGGAAGAGGAAGGCCGTGTCCCTGGCGGCGAGGGATTCGGTGAGCTCGATTTCGATGTATTTGTGCTCCACCCCATAACGCTCGGCCTGGGAGGAGAGGAATTCGAGCAGCCCTTCGTCATAGACCGTCCGGCGGGAGAGGTTGATGGAGAGCTTCACCATCCTCTCGCCTTCACTCTCCCACTTGGAGAGATCGCGGAGGGAATGTTCGTAGATGTAATGATCGAGGTCGACGATGAGGCCCGTCCTTTCGGAGAAGGGGATGAAGAAGGAAGGGGGGAGCAATCCGCGGGTGGGGTGGTTCCACCTCACCAGGGCCTCAGCCCCGTAGAAGCGGTTGGTGTGCAGAGAGAATTTCGGCTGATAGAAGATCTGGAACTGCTCCTCCTTGATCGCTAAGAGGATGTCCGCGGGGAGTTCCCTTTCGTCGCTGGAGACGCTCATCTGGTCGCGGGAGAAATTGACGATCGCGGAGGAGAAGCGGTTCATCGAATTGTATTTGGAGGCGAAGGCCGCGTGGTTGAGGGCTTCCTCGGGACTCGCGGCGTCCTTCAAGGCGCAGGCCCCGTAAAGGATCGTCAAAGAGGGGATCTTGCCCCTTGCGGCGACGCGCCGGACGATGTCCTCGCTCAACTCCCGGAGCTGGGATTCGAAGCCTTCCCCATCCACGGATTTGCTGTATATGAAGAAAGAATTCAGCAAAGAAAAGCCGAACCGGTAACGGGAATAGTCGGTGAAGCGGGCATTGATGCAGTCGTAGACGACCGAGTTGATCGCCTTGACCTCCTCGGCCCCATAGAAATTCAGGATGTCCCCGTTGAGGCCTTTGACGTTCAAGCAGGCGATGATGCCCTCCCCACCGCGCTTGCCTTTCGCCCCGGAGAGGCGCTTGACCGTCTTTAAGAAAAGCGAGGTCGAATAGATGAAGGTGGGCTTTGCGAAATTCGAGGAAGAGGAGGCCTGCTCAGCCCGCATCTTGCCCAGGAGCCAATAGAAGAGGAAGGCCAGGAGCAAGAAGACGATGAGGAGGACCAGAGAGACGTAAAAGCTCACCCAATGGACCGGATAGGAGGCGAAGGAAGGATGGATGAAGATGAGGGTCCCCAGCAAGAGGACAAAGATGAAGCAGAAGACGGCGAGGCTGAGGAAAACGATGGCGCAGGTGAGGTAGACCCGGAACAGATGGGCCGCGCTTTTCTGGTTGTCTTTCTTCATTCCTTTCCCTCCTTCATGTCCTTCAGGGCTTGTTTCTTTGCTTTCTCGAATTGCTTCCGATAAATCTCCATCTGCTTTGCCTTCTCTTGCTCCATCTCCATCTGGATCTCCACCTTGATGGAGGCTTTCTCGACCTCCCTTTGGTAGGCGAGCTCGTCTTCGGGGGAAACCCCGGAGGCGGCGACGAGAGCTTGGATGCGTCGATCTTCCTCGGCTTTGACTTTCTTCCGTTCTTTGAAGACGTCCACCAAAGAAGAGACGCCGATCCCCAAGAGGGGTATCCCCACGATGGCAGGGACGAACCAAGGGGAGGAGGTCATGACCATGACTCCACCCAAGAAATCGCTCTTGGAGGCGATGACGCCGACATAGCCCTCCTTGGTGATCCTTTGGACGCCTTGGTAGTCGGAAGAGGAGGTGGAATAGGGGTAGCCGGCTTTCGGGTAGGCGTCCCCATAGCAATAAAGGACCGAGTCGACGATCTCGATGACCCGGTGGGAGACGAGCTGGTTCTTCAAAAGGCCTTGCTCGGTGGGGATATCGAAATAGAAGGTCACGACGTCGCCCACCTCAACCGATTCGAAACTCTTCCTCTCCAGAATCGCGGCCGTGTCGATGCCAAGCATCCAGGGGCCTTTCTTCTCAAGAAGGAAATAGGCCTTGCCCTGCCCGCGCTCCCTTTCGAGGTCCTCGACGGAGTAATAGACCCCGTCCACCCTTCCGGAAGGGGAATCCCCGGTCCGGGTCAAATAGAGATTCGGAGTATCCGGGCCATCCATCGATCCGGTCAATACGCGCAGGAAGGTCTTGCCGAAAAGGGAGGGCATCCCGTCTTTGCGGCTGGAGATCACGAAAGAAAGCTCCAGGAGCAGAAGCGCCCCTCCAAGAGCCAGCAAAACGCCGTCGACGATCGACGAGGCTTTGATTTTCCTCTTCTTGGCGCCCTCCATATCACTTCCTCACGTCCCATTTCTCCATGGGGAAGGAATAGGTAACCTCCTCCGGGGTGGAGGAAAGGAGGTTCTCTTTGGTCTTGTATTGCTTGGCGCGGACTTCCTTGACCGCTTCCTTGGACAAGGCGATCGCGTAGCGGATGAGGTCCCAGGTCTCCGGGGAGAGCTCCCCCTCGGGGAGAGAGTCCATCTCGGATTCGCTGGGGAGGGTGATCTCAAGCACCGGCCCTTCCGCGTTCTCCGGGGCGCAGGAAGGAACCCCCTCGGCTTCGGGGGCGAAGGATTCCAAAGGCTTCTCCAAAGGCTGCTCTTCCTTGGATTCGGGCACGAAATAAAAGACGTTCGGATCGAATCGCCCTTCGTCTTTCTCCTCAGGGACGGGCTTGGCCTCCCGCATCAAAGCCGGGGGCTCGGTGAGGGAGAAGCCCCTTTCGAAGGCATTCTCCTCAATGAGGGCGTCGCTATGGGCCTCGGCGAGGACCCTTTCCCTTTCCTTGCCGAGCAAGGAATCCTCATACGCCATCCTCTCGGCGGCTCTCCTCGCGGCGAGGCGCATCGCCTCTTCCTCGCGGAGCTGCTTGTCCCTCTCCTCGATCTCGTCGAGGCGGGAGATCTCCGAACGCAGGAATTCGTTGAAGCGTTGGTTGGCCTCGATGGCGAGTTCGTCCTCTTTGCGGGCGCTCTTCTCGCGCCAGGCGTCGTTTTTGATCTTGATGTCGCGAGCGTAGATGATCTCTTCCCGGCGTTCATCGGCCCGGTTCTTCTTCCGGAACTTGGCCTCTTCTTGGGTCAAGGCCATCTTGGCCTCGCCCTTGGCCCTCTTCCTCTCTTTCAGGAGTTTATCGTATTCGCGCTTGATCTCAGGGAACTGCGAATAGAGGAAGCGGTCGTCTTGGAAGGTGATGTCGTCGATCGAAAGCAGGGTCTTCGGGATGATGAGCTTATTGAGGTCGCCTTCCTTCTTGGGGATCTTGATCGCGTCGGCTTCGTGGGCTTTGAGGGTCAGCACGTCGCCTAGCATCATCGCATAGATCTCTTTCGCGTATTCGGGATCGAATTTGGCGTTCCGTTCAAGAATCGAGTAATCGATGCCGAGCTTGGTGTAGGTATTCAGGAACCTCCAAAGTTTGAGGGCCCCTTTGTAATCGGGGTTCTTCTCCAAAAGGTTGGTCGCCGAAATCGGGTCGTGGATGGGCTTGGCCCCCTTCATCTGCACCATGAAGGGGCAGGAAAGGTAGTAGAGGGTCCTTTGCTGGAGGACCTCGATCTGGCGGAGGAGGTCGTCATTGACCTTCTTGAGTTCCCCGGATTCGCTGGGGACGGAGAGCTTGATGCGGTTGTCGACTTCGTATTTGACCCCATCGAGCTCGAAATCGCTGTGGACGAGCAAGACGTTGGAGTTGCGGGTCTCCCCGTGGCTTTTGATGTATTGGTAACGGTTGGCCACGAAGACGGAAAGCCGCATGATGAGGGTCATCACCAAGCGGTTCTCGTAGATTTGGTAATTCTCCGCGGAGGAGATGTTCAAAATCTTCTCCGGGACGACGTTGCCTTCCTCGTCGAAACCGTGCACGAACTGGGAATGGGACGCCAAGTGGGTGACCGAGGCCGAGGAAACCCTTTTGGCCAAGGCGGCCAAAACGACTTCCCGCTTCTCCTCGATGAAGGTGCGGGGCTTGGCGATGATGTTGTCGATGTGGCGGAAGCCCTCGTTGAGCTCCTGAATCCACTTGACGTCGAAGGTCTTGGCCTCACGCCGGACGCGGTGGGCCATGTAATTGTTGCCGTTTTCCTCCACGAAGGAACGGAGCGAACGGTACTTCGAAAGGGACTCGAGCGAATCGATCTTCTTGAGATAGGCCTTTTGCAGGGCCTGGAACGATTCTTTCTTCTCGCCCATCGATGCTTACCTTCCGTTTACTGGGCCCCCGCGGCTTTGAGGAGGTCCTGGATCTTCTTCTTGGAGACTTTGAACTCGTTCTTCCCGAAGAGCTTGGTGAGCTCTTTGTCCAAAGCCAAAAGCTCATCGCGGAGGAAGGCGACGTTCAGGACCTCGAATTTCTTGAGGATCTTGGATTTGAAGATATAGTCGACCGCCTCTAGCTCGGTGCCGCCGCAGGCGACGTAGGCCGGGACGAAGGCATTCATCTGCTTGAGGATGCGGTTGCCGAAGGCGAGCTTGAAATTGGTGATGACGAAATCGTCGAGCTCGGCGAATTTCTCAAGCGTCTTGCTGGAGATCGGGTAATCGGCCGCGGACTGGGCGAAGAGGTTCTTGAGGAAATCGTAGGTGACCACCATCGGGGAGGTGTGCTCGGCCTCGAAGGCGATGCCTTTGTTGTCGAAGAATAGCGACATGGCGCGGTCATAGACCTTATCGGTGATGGTGAAGGTGGAGTCGTCGTTGTTGGCGGTGCCGATGAACCAGATGTTCTGCTCGATGTGGAGCTTCCCGTCGACAATGTGGGCGGGATCGCTCGGCAAACTGGAGGCGATGAGGTCGATGTTCCACTGGGTGGGATTCGGCATTTCCATGACGGAGAGGAATTCGGCGAAGTAGTACTCGATGCGGGCGAGGTTCATTTCGTCGAGGACGATGAGCTGGGGATCCCCGCGGTAGCCGGATTCATAGACGGCGCGGAGGAACTCGGTCTCGGTGAAGCGCTTGGTGAAGTCGTTGTAGTAGCCGACGAGCTCGGAGCGGTCATGCCAGGAAGGCTGAACCGAGACGATGGTGGCGGGGTTCTTGAAGAAGCGCCCCAAGGCGTAAGGCATGGAGGTTTTGCCGGTGCCGGAGATGCCTTCGAGGATGATGAGCTTGGAGGTGGCCATCGAGGCGAAGAGGATGCGGATGGTCTCCGGAGTGTAGTAGAGATGCATCTGGCTCGCGGCGAAGTTGCGGAATCTCTCGCAGACGTCTTTGAGGGTCGCGTTCTTGTCCGCGTCCTCCATGAGGATGAGCCCGGCGGAGGGGTCGGCGTATTTGCGGTCGACGCCCACGAGGCGCGGGAAGCGCAGCTTGTCGTCGCCGGGCCTCTTCTCCTCGCCCTTCTCTTCCTGTTCCCCAACGGATTTGCCGGAGACCGATTCGAGGGAGAGGTTCAGGATGCGGCGGTTGGCCATCTCGGAGTTGTAGAGCTCGATCTGAAGCTGTTCGACCTCTTTCTGAAGTTTTTCTTTGTCGACTTCCTTCTTGTAGAACTTCACGTACTTCCGGATCAGCAGGAAAAGCAGGAACAGAAGCCCGCCGACCAAGCCGATCAGAAGCAGCCAGAAGAAGACATAGAAAAACCATCCCCAGAACCCGAAGTTCTCGTAATGGTTGTTGAAGAGGTAGTGGTAACGGTCGAAGTAATCGCCCCAGACCGCGAAGGGGTCGTACCACCTCCGTTTGAACCAATCCCCCATGTTTTGGAAGAAGGCGATGATCATTTCCCGTAAGTAAGCGAAGTAGTCTTGCATAGTGAGTCTTCCTCCATGTCAGTCATTCGATCGGGCGTCTTTCCCCAAGACGGGGAGGGGGTAGCCCGAAGTGCCCTTGGGCACGTAGACCCCGGTGAAGGAGATCTTCGCGGCCAGGGTGGCGGCGATGAGATCATCGTCGCAATCGAGGTCCCACCCTTCGAGGTAGAGGTTCACCAAGAGCCTCCTCGAGGATTGGGCTGGGATGAATAGGACGGGATGCTTCTTAGAAGCATGGGCGTCCAACTCGGATAAAGTATAGCTTGTTTCCTTGGCGATTAGGCCCTCTTCTTTGACTTTGTCCAAGCTCTCTTCCTTGATGGCGAGGATCCCCTCTTTGCTGACCGCTTGGAGGGTGGAGAAGGGATCGCGGATCGTCGAAGGCCCGGCGACCTCGTATTCGAGCTCGTCGTAGGCTTTCGGATCGACTTCCCCAAAGAGGATCTCTTTGCCCTCGGAATCGTAGTCCCAGTAGCCTTCGGAGGGACGGACGTTGAGCCTGCCCCCGAAATAAGTCGAGGATCCTTCCGAGGCATTGGGCTCATAGATGGTGTGGCCCATGTTCGAGAAGAAAGAGACGCGGCAGGCGTTTTCGATGTTGTCCAGCTTCGCCGCGTAGTCCAAATCCCCCTTTGCGCTGGAAAGATTCGCTTCGGAATCGCCGCTTAGGGAGGTCGAAGAGTCGAGGAACAAATAAGTGTCGGAGGTCGCCGCGAAGACGAACTCCAGGGAGATGTAGTCCGAATTCGCCGAAGCGGGGGAGGTCATCCCCACGTAAGAGTCGAAGTCGCTGTATCCCCGGTAGAGGACCGAGTTCTCCTTCTCCGGGTCCATCGAGGGGGAATACCAAGCATCGGCGAACATCCCCGAGACCGGGGTGAAGGAGAACTCGTCGGAGAAGCGGAACGCGTTGTCGGCGTCGGGGAGCATCCAATTGGCGGAGCCCGCTAAGCGCAACTTGGAGGAGAGGCTCGCCCCCTGGAAGGAGAAGGTGATGTCCCTCACCCGGGTGTAGCTGCCGATGCTGAACCACGCGAGCGTGCTCGCCGCGAGCGGGCACGCGAATAAAACCAAAAGACCCGCATAGGCCGATAAAAGCCCGAAGCGGGTGAGTTTATGTCCTTTTTTGGAATGGGTCATAAACTTCATGGATCTAATGGCGCCTCTGTTCCGTTTCTGGTCGATTTGGTTTATGCCGTAGTTGAGCTTCTAAGGCGCCCTTAAAAGGGCTGGCTTGTTTCCAAGGCGAAAGGCGCTTCCGAGAGTTCACTCGGAAAGCGAGGAAGCATCGGAGGAACGGCTTTTCTTGCCCAGGATGTCCACGCCGAAGGCCAAAGAGCCATCCGCGGGAGTCTGGACGCCGTCGGTATCCGGATCGAAACCCTCGAACCACATCACGATGGAGTAGCGGATCAAGGCTTCGCCGGGCAATTTCCTGTCGGAAAAGTCGAACACGGTGAATAAAGTCGAGCTGCAATCCGCAAAGTTGGTGCAGACGGCTCGGTTTTCCGGGTTCGCGGACGCCGGATCCGAAACGTATTCCGGAAGCGGGGTCCCTGTGGCGGAGGATTTCGAGGAAGGGTAGGCGTAGGTGGCCTGGCTGTGGTTGATGTTGCCATCCCCCAGACACAGGTTCTCGTATACCCTGATCCTCACGAACTTCTCAAGCGGCACCGAGACCACGTTCCCCTCAGCATCGTAAAGATTGCTGGGTTCGGTGACCGCGGTGGCGGCCATTTTGATGGAATAAGCGACCTCCTCGGTCGAGATGTTCCGCAGATAGAAGGTGTAGTTGAAATACACGCCCTCCTGGTTCCCGGCACTGTCCGCATTGCCCACTTGGGCCACTTTGGCGGCTGCCTGTTTCTTCTTCGACATAACGTCATCGTAGTTGTCGATGGTGATGTCGGAGTCGAGGATGTCGGGGGACGGGAGGCTATCGGCGGGGATCGTCGCGTTGGAGACCACGCCGGTCGCGCTCAGAAAGGTGGATGCATTCTGGAAGCCCGTCCCGCGGCCTGTGTCGCGGAGAACGGTGCCCATCTCCAAAGAGACGTCTGGATCGCGGTCCAGGTGGACCGTGAAGGACCCGAAGTTGTGGCCTAAGAACGAGATGATGCCCATGGTCAAAACTCCGGCCGCGCCAACGCCCACGATCGACCATATGATGGCCTTTCGCTTACGGGCTTTGACGAAACTTGGGGTCGGGGTCTCGATCTGAGGCTTGGCCTCCGGCTTCTGAGGGGTTTGTTCCTCAGGTGCGGAGGGCTGCTCTTCCTTAGGTGCCTGCTCCTGGTTTTCTTCCAAAACGGTGTCTCCTAACTAAGCGTGCTTAAAAGGCGCTTCGTCATCGGATCGGGGTTGCCCTAGCCCGCTCTTCCTATCCCAAGCTTTCGCTTACCCGTCGGAACCCTTGGGGAATCAGAAGGGGGCTACCCCTCTCCGTCTCTTGGCTCTAGTCGCAAAGAAGACCAATTGCTTTCGGTATTCTTCTTCCTAGAACCCACGGCAACTGGCTGCCCGTCTTTCAGGGCCCTGTAGCTTTGCGCCGCCTGATTGCTCAGACTTTGCCTTTGTCGTGGCGTAGTTTAGGGTAAGGAGCAACCGGTGTCAAGGGCCACGCCCATAAATCTTGAGGGCACATTGAGGGGGAAAGTAGCGTGGCAACGAACGTTTTCGTTGTGGCTCTTGAAAAACCAAGAAACCCATTTCCTAATGTCAATCGACATGAAAAGAGGGCCTTCCGGCCCTCGTTTTCTGTGGATGTTATTCCTTGTCCTTGGAGGAGCTTTCCTCGCGGAGTTCCTTGAGGATCTCTTCCTTGGCTTGCTTCTTGGCTTCTTCGGCGATGGCTTGCTTCTCTTCTTTGGAGAGCACCGATTCCTTCTTGGTCGCGTAGAGGATCAAGTAGACGCCGTCGAGGACGAACAACGCGATGGGCGGCAAAACGCAGAGGAGGAAGAACTCGGTGGGATGCACGCACATCCAACCGATCATGTTCGGATGGTTCTCATACCACACAATCTGCTCATTTTGGGAAGCAGAGGAGTATCCAGAGGTCAAAACCAAGATGGCGCAGACCAGGCAAAATACGATCACGGCGAGCTCCACGGCCCCTACCGCGATCAACGTGATTTTCTTCTTCTTATCCATAAACCAATGTTCTCTTCGCATGCCACCTTAAATACATATGGAATGCGCGGGGGAGTCCCGTATATTCGTAGGTATGTTACCACTTCACGCGGTTTTTTGAACAATCTTCCTATTTCTTTTGGCAATTTCTCTCTTGACATTGCTTTCTCAAACCCTAAAAATCTAGGCGCTTCGGAAGTCAGGACTTGCCCGTTCTCCTTCCAGACAGCGCCGAGAGCCCCCGCCTTGGGGGCCAAGCCCGCCGGGACCCTCGCGGGGCGGACCCCCATAGAAGAAGGGGAGGACGCCCGGAAGGGATTTTT
>SFUB01000088.1 GCA_004561785.1 bacterium
GGAACTCGACCTGCTGGAGGAATTCTTCCCGGCCGAGCGAAAGCAATGCGAAGCCATTTGGGGGCCGGTTTACGATGAGTACAGGAGGCTTGGGTACAGGCTTCGCAAAAAAGGAGAAAAGAAATGAAAAGCGACCCGAAGAAAATCAAACGCCTTTACGCGAAAGGTCTCATGAAGATCTTCCGCGACTCCATCGCGGAGGAGATCGCATCTGGGGAAAAGGAGTTCCTAAACCGGAACAACCTCCCCTCGGAGGGTGTCCTGATCTACACCTCCGGGCACTCTCCCTAGGACCTCCCTCGTGGGCTTCGAGGAGGTCTCGCTCCATTATGGGGCGGTGACCGAAAAGACGGCCGAAGTCGCGGCCGTCGGCCTAACCGGGGAAGTCGTCCTCGTCAAACGATATTACTTCTCGAGCGCGAAAATCATAGTGAAAAGGAAAAGAAACAAATGAAAACCATTCTCTTATACGTCAAGAAATTCAACAACGCCAAAGGCGGAATCTTCGAAAAGCACTTCGCTTCCTACAACGGCATCGTGATGGAAGCCCAATTGACCAAAATCACCCGTCCGAAGATCGAGGCGGAGAAACTCAATTGGCCGATCAAGTTGGACCTCGATGATGAGGATTACTTCATCAAGGAGAAGACGTTCGAACGCAAGGACGGGGGCAAGGGGACCAAAGAGGTCCTCGTGATCCTCGACTACCAAAACGCGGAGCAGGGGGAATTCAAGAAGAGGACCCTAGACGACATCGTTGAAGAGGAAGCCTTGAAGGCTTAAAATGAAACGGGGCCCGCAAGGGCCCCGTCCCCGGGGGCCGGGGCTTGTGAGCGTGGACCGAGATATAGAAGGGTAGGGCGGAAAGCCCGCAAAAGACAAGCGATTAGATTCGCCCCTCCGGTCTATTCGGACCAGTCGCCCGAACGCGTTCCTTCCGACCGCTGGGGATTTGTTTTATATAAGGAGGATATACCATGGCGATGAAGATGGAAGACTTGATCCAACTGGCGATGGCGAGAGGATTGGAAGTCCAATACACGAAAACCTACGAAAACGGATGGACACGGATCCGCGTGACCATGGTCGGATCCGTCAAATACAAGGACAGCGCGGGGAATACGGCCCTCCGCGAGAAGATGGGCCACGACCTATCGCCTGCGGAGAAAAAGAGCCGTAGGGAGGCCAACACCGGAACCGGCATCTCCGCGAAGGAGAGCGGTTACCAGCGTTCTCTCCATAAACGGAAGAGCGCTCCGAAGTTGACCAAGACCGAAAGGAACGCGATCGCGAAGAACAATCGGATGGTCAAGAAGACCGGCAAAGGGTCAAAGATGAGTTACGCGAAGGCTAGGAAACTCAAGGCCGAGAGAGGCCATTGGGGGGTGCTAGACCAAGCCCAACGCCACTATCTGGAGGCTCTCGGATTGGCTTATCCTTACTACATCGAGAGTTTCATCGACTTCCTCAATGGAGAAGAGAATTACGGCCCCGAGATCTCTCTTGAGAACATCATCTCCTACCTTGAAGGCTTCGTGAAGCGCAGGAAGGGCGGAGCCCTTGGGGTCAAGAATTCCCGGGGTATCAAACACGACAACGTGAAGCGAGCGTGGGAAACATTATACAATTACCACCAAATGGAAGAAGAGGAGATGAAAAGAGCGAACGCGAACGCGCTTCGGATTCTAAAAGAGGGAAAGGTCGAAATTAGATAGGAGAACGCGCATGAAAAGAAGGATAAAACGGAAATGGTTCTCAGTGTGGGCTTTCGACATCGAAAGCCATGCCGACCCCGAAAGCGTGGCCAAACTCAAAACCGGGGTTTGGCTTTATTCTTTCATCAACGACAAATCCACAGAAGAGGATGAATCGAACTATGGAACCAGCATCGAGGAGTTTTTGGACCGGCTCGAGGAGAAGACGACCCCTAAGAAGCGGAACCACCACGGCAAAGAGAACGAGCCTATAAATCTTCTGATCTACATTTGGAACCTTTCCTTTGAATGGAGTTTCATGCTTCCGATCCTCCTTAAGCGCGGATTTTCCTATAACCCCGATTTTGAGGAGGGGGAGTTTTGCTACGACTCGATAACAACTAAAACCTGCTCCAGCGTTTGGGAAGCGAGATTGAAATTCGGGAAAGGAAACGGGATCGTCATCTTCCGCGACCTAGCCAAAATCTTCCCGGGAAAACTCGCGACCGTGGCGAAGTCGTTCGGATTGCCCACCCAAAAGGGGGAAATCGACTATAAGAAATTCCGCGCTTATGAGGGATACGTGCCGACCAAAGAAGAGAAGATCTACAACTTCAAGGATACGAGGATAATCATGGAGATCCTCATGGAGATGGACCGGCGGAACGATGTGGATTTTTGGAATTCGATTTCAGCTGCGAGTTACACGATGCGGAAGGCGATGGCCTTCTCTTATCCAAAAGCTTATCGGCCACTGGAGAAGTACCGCGAGAAGTATCCGGTCCTCGGAAAAGAGGAAAGCGACTTCATCTCCCATTCCGTGGCCGGAGGACTGACTTATTGCCCCGATCAGTGGCAATTCAAGGAAATCGAAGGAAGAATCGGCCATATTGATTTTCACCAGAGCCACCCTTCCCGGATGGCTTCGATGCATGGGGAAAGATTCCCCTACGGCTTCGGGGAATACGGCGAGGGGGAGCCGAAATGCAATCACCGGGAAATGGCTTGCTGCCATGTCAAAGTAAGCTACAGCACCGCGAAACTCCACTCCGTCATTTCGCTCATCGGCATGGAAGCCGTAAGCGGTAAGGAGTTGTGGCTGTGGGATTTCGAGATCGCGTGCATGAAACTCTGTTATAACGATTTGGATATCGTCTACATCGATTACTATAAATATAAGTGGTCCTATCTTCCGTGGCGTGGGTACTGCAAAGAGAATTACGAAAAGCGATTGGAAGCGAAGAAAAAGGGAGATACCTTCGAAGTGTACCACCGAAAACTTTTGAACAATTCGCTCTACGGGAAACTTTTGGAGAACGGCCATCCGATCCGCTTCGAGAATTACGTTGACGAGCGGGGCGCGATCGATTCGATTGAGCATCCTGTGGAGGATCCTCCAATAGGCGGAAAATACACCTATAAGCCGGTCGGGAGCGCGATACCGGCCTATTCGCGCGTGGCGCTCATTCGGGCGGGATTGAAACTCGGATGGGAAAACATCCTGTATATGGACACCGATTCGCTCTTCTTCATCTTGAACAAAGAGACGATCGCGAAGGTCAAGACGTTGGAGATAAACGACAAGATGGGCTCCTTCGGTTGGGAAGACGTGGACGAGAATGGATTCACGAAACTCACCGGCGCTCAATTCACCGCGCCGAAGAGATACAAACTAAAAGACGATGACGGAACGTTTGATGTCAAGATGGCAGGGGTCTCGAACCCGAAGGAGGATCTAAACGGAAACGAATTGGGATATGATGAAGTGAACATGATTGACGGCATCTTCTCCGCCCACGCTAGGAAGCGCGCGGAAGGCGGAACATTGATCCTAGACGTTCCGAAGAAACTTCAAGTCCAAGAGAAATATAGAAGGGTATACCAACGTAACAAAAAGTGATATAGTGATTCTAGCGGGGCTTTCCTTCTTTCCCCCGCTCTTGTGTTCGCCCGTGTGGCTTTGCGCACCACACGGGTTTTCTTTATGCTGTGCGGTATATGTAAGGCACATGAACGGAGGAGCGTCGAAGTGTACCCGATGGCC
>SFUB01000089.1 GCA_004561785.1 bacterium
CTTAAACAAGAAAATCCCTGAGCGCTTTAGAAAAAGGCAGAATCCGGCAAGTTATTCCGATTAATCGATATCAAGGCGCATTTTAAGGGCGTGTTCAATAACGGTGTTTTTAACGCTCAATATAGGCGAGGCGTTTGATTAAAATCCTTGCTTTGCGTCAAAGCAAGGCCCTTGGAAAGCGTGCCGAAAAACCTCGTTGCTAAACATGAAACGAATGGGCTTGGTGCCGTGAAATAAAGGCATCAAGCCTTTTTATCCGAGATACCCCGAATCAGGAAGCGAGCTTGATCAAGACGACGGTCTTCCCTTTTCTCGAGGTCCCGACCTCGCCGAGATAGACGAATTTGCCTTTGCCTTTCAAGGAGATGTGCTCCCCTTGCTTTGGGCAGGATTCCGGCTTGGGCTTGCTTTCGGTGAGGAACACGTTCCCCGCCTCGATCTGGCGCTTGGCCTCTTCTCTGGAGATCAAGAAAGCTCCGGACAATAGGGAATCCAACCGAATCGAGGCCACGGGGATCCTCTTTTCAAGGAACTTCGGACGATAAGGGCAAGAGGAAGGGGACGCTTCCTCAACCCTC
Organism: bacterium; assembly: GCA_004561785.1. Classification (GTDB taxonomy): domain Bacteria; phylum Bacillota_I; class Bacilli_A; order RFN20; family CAG-826; genus Alloenteromonas. The sequence continues at coordinate 579 of SFUB01000089.1, forward strand.
ACGGGGTTCCTGCCCACGGAGACTAGATTCTCCCGGATGAAGGCTAGATTCTCAGAAAGCACATAGACGTAGGCATCGTTTTCTCCGAGCAAGATGTCCCCGATCCTCTCTCGTTCAAGCCCCAATCCAAGCAAAGATCCAAGATAATCCCGATGCCCAACCTTGAGGGCGAATTTCTCCGATTTGGGGTAGATGTGCAGGCAAGAGATGAAGGAGGGGCAGCTTTCTTCCGTCAAACGGAAGGTTTCCTCGTCTAGATAAGAAGGCAGGAACACCAAACAGGAGCGTTCCGCCTCGGCGTATCCTCCATAGAAAAGATGGGGAGGCAGATCCTTTCCTTTGCTCGATAAGAAAGAGGAGATGGCGCTCCGCTCCGAGAATCCCAAAAAAGCGGTGGAGGTCAGGAAATCCCTGGATTCGCACCGATGGGCGAGGTCCAGGATATGCCCCCAGAGGAAATCCAGTTCGCCCTCATCCATGCTTGATCCCTCTCTTATCCAAGTAGGCGGAAGCGTAGGGACAACGGGAAACGATCTTCAGCCCCGGTTCCTTGGCTTGATCTAAAGCCATTTCCATTAGGATCCCGGCGATGCCTCTTCCTCTGGCGGCGGGATCGACGTAAGTGGAAAGGATCTCAAAAGATCCGTTTCCCTTCCGATAAAGGAGTCTTCCTAAGACCTTCCCGTCCTCCTTAAATTCGATCGCCTCTTCGCGAATGGGCTTTTCCATGGCGTTATTGTCTCACCAAACGGGAGAAAACCCAAGGATCGCCGAAGGTCGGTAAAAGTTGACAAAACAACATTGGCCGATATAATCGCCTTTCATCCGTCAAGGAGGCGGGGCCTATGATCAAAATCATCGTCGATTCCGGCTGCGACATCAGTCAGGAAAAAGCCAAGAAGCTCGGCATCAAAGTATTGCCTTTGGAGGTGGCTTTTGGGGAGGAACGCTATTTAGACGGAGTGACTTTGACCGGCGAAGCCTTCTACAAGAAGCTTGGCGCCTCTTCCCTTTCTCCGAAGACCTCCCAGATCAACGCCTATGCCTATGGGCAAGCTTTCGAAGAGGAATTCAGCCAAGGGAATGAAGTGCTCTGCATCACCTTGTCCAGCAAACTCTCCGGCTGCTATCAAAGCGCGAACCTCGCCAAATCCTCCGCGTCCATGCCGGTAGAAGTGGTGGATAGCCTCAATGTATCCTTGGGGGAAGCCTCCTTGGTCTACGCCGCCCTTTCTTATATAGATAAAGGGCTCGATTTGAAAACCGTCGCCGAAAAACTCCGTGCCCTGACCGGCCGAGTCAAGGTGTTCGCCCTATTGGACACCCTCGAATTCCTGCGGCGATCCGGCAGGATCTCGAAGGCGGTGGCCTTCCTTGGGGAAGCCCTTGGCTTCAAGCCGATCGTCACGACAAAAGAAGGCGCGGTTTGCCTCGCTGGCAAGTCGCTGGGGAGGAAAAGCGCCCCAATCGTCTTGAAGCGGCTCATCGAAAAATGCGGGGGCCCGGATGAGGAATCGCCCGTTCTGGCCGCGTTTGGGGGTGCACCAAAAGAAGATTTTTCTTTATTTTTGAAACAAATTGGGCTCAAAATACTTAATAAAGAAAATACGTCCTATCAAATTGGGGCGGCAATCGGCTCCCATGTGGGGCCTGGGGCGATGGAAATCGCCTTCTTAACGAAAGGAGATTAGCCTATGGATCTTGACCGGGTAGCCAACTTTATCTTTTTCACTCGGAAACTCGAGAAAGCCCTTTTCTTCGTGAAGGGCAAGGAAGGGAACAACATCTCCCTCAAGGGAATCCACGTCCTTTGCCTCTTCTTCCTCGCCGTGAAGGGGCCGATGTCCGTGATGGACCTCGCCCGCGCCACCCAAGAGGACAAAGGGGCCGTCTCAAAGGCTCTCGACAAGCTGCGGAAGCTGTCCTACATCGAACCCAAGCGGAAATATATGGACGCGATCCGCTTGACCCGCACCGGCGAGATCGAGGCCGCCAAACTCCTCCACCGCGTCCAGAAAATCGCCTGCGCCGCTAGAGAAGGGATCTCCGATGAGCAGGCAGACGCCTTCCTGAAGACCTTGCAAGCCTACGTGAACAACTTCGATCGGGCGCTGGAGTATGAAGAGAACCGCCAAAGTTCCCTTTGTTGTTAGAAGATCCCTGACCGCCCGCTGCCCGGGCGGTTTTTGTTAGAAGCGGTGTGACAAAAGAGAATTGGTTCAGGCCTTGGGGATGATAAACCGGTAAAAAGGTAATTCGTATCACCTTTCTTGAAAACGAAAATGTTCTTTGTACAATCTAGGCCGTAAAAAGGAGCGATTCATCATGAACGCAAAAAAACTCATCGTCGTTATGTCCGCGGCTCTCCTCGGACTCGCCTCCTGCGGAGGCAATGGGGGAAACAATGAACTGACCCGCAAAGAAGTGGAAGCCAAGTTGGACGCCATCGTCGCCGCCACCCCGGCTGCTCAGACCAAATTGACCGCCGTCAACAAGACCATGGATCCGTCCGCCGTCGTCGGCACCTATGTCTTCGATGCCGAGGCTGAATATAGCCACGTCAAGTATACCGCCGCCAAGACCATCAAACTCAGCAAAGAACAAAGCGTCTCCGTCACCGAGATCTTCGCCTATGCTGAAGGCACCAACTATGTCCTCGGCGTCGTCGACCTTATCGACCTTACCTCCAAAGACAAAGAAGCCAAAAACTATGTCGTGACCGTCGCCAAGTCCGAAGCCACCTATATGGCCAACTTCGCCAAGAATGGCATCGACGCCTTCATCCTCACCGGCCGTGAGCACTGGCATAACGGCGGCGCGGGCATCTCCGCCTACCTCAAGAGGCAGGACATCATCGAAGCCGAGAATTATGAAAACCGCAGCGACATCGTCATCAATGGTGAGACCATCACGACCGGCGCCACGGAGAAAGGCAGCTACATCAAACTCGCCGACGAGAAGTATTCCAGCACCGGTGAGGGCAACCTTCACGTCGAGTTCGACGCCCTCTACCCGGACCCCAAAAAGCCCGAGAAGCTCCATGAGCCTCTTCTCTTCGAATTCGAGAACAACCTCTTGACCCACTGGTACAACAAGAAGGCCGGCTCCTACAAAGGCAACGAATGGGTCATGACCTA
>SFUB01000090.1 GCA_004561785.1 bacterium
GGATAAGCAAAACAGAGACGATCCAAAAGATCGTCCGTCGACCAAAGTTTGAATGATAGGTCCGGATGCTCGCTTTTATAAGCGAAAAGAAAAGGCAAATAAATCTTCGAAGAGACAAGGATGGAATGGTTCAGGATGCCTTCTGCGCTCATGTCTCCTTAACTATACCACGCCTCCCCCTTTTCAAAGGAAAGAGGAAGGCGCCAAAGAGTTCAAAGAACGAACTTGTATCTCCCATCCCTGACCGTCTTCTCCGTCCCATCGGGGAGAAAGATCTTAGCGGTCGCGTTCGAGGGGATCTCGAAGGCGAAGGGGTTTTCCCGTTCTCTTTGGGCCATTTGCTATAAACGCGACCGAAAATACTGCCGCATTCCCCTTCGGCGTAAGTGAGATCTCCTCCGGGAAGCGGCGCAATTTCGAATCGGTACTAGTTAGCAACCTTGATGCCGTAGATGCCTTCGAAGAACCACTGGCAGACCGCGCCTTTGCTGTAATGGCTCAAAGAGGTGATGCGTATGGCCCTTTTTGCGAAGTCACTTTGAAAACCGAGCGATCAAATGGTCGCGAACGGTCGCCAGCAGGAGCAGCCTTCCGTAAAGCAAAACAACCAGGGAAACCGCGAAAAGGCTTACCCCAGCGACCGGGACCTCCGGGAACTGAAAGACCCCAACCGTCATGATGGTCCAGCCAATCCCCAGCAGAATAGAGGACACGACATAGCCGTTCCGAATGACTTTCCAAGCGGTGATCGGGCATAAAAGCGGTTCACGGGTCGGCTCTTTTTTAAGTTTGATCGCCATAAGGCCAAAACCCAGGGAAACAAGTCCTAAAGCGATAAGAATCAAGCCCGTGAGCAGGAATGCCAGCCAAGCGGAGAACACGGAATACCGTAGGCTAGCTAAGCAAAGGACCAATCCCGAGAAAATCCCCAAAGAGGAGAAGGCGAAACAATAAATCCCAGAATAGAGAGACCCAACGCCCAAAGAGGCCAAATCTTTTTGTTTTCGAGATAGCCCTTTGTCTTTTTTCATATAACGGCATTTTAACGTTCGCGGTTCAGAATTCATAGAGGCGACGAAATCAGTCGGGTTCGCGCCAAAGAAGACACGACATTTCTAATAATGTCTGCCTCAAAGGCAAAGAAGAGCGCTCACGGCGGCACGAAGTTCGAATTGCACTTCCTATTTTGCAATCGATATCAAAAACCATGCTCCCTCTTTTTCATTAAGGCACAGCCGCGCCCTATAAATCGCTTCCGCGTTTTCATCGACCCGCGAGAAAAGGGGTTTGGGATCTGTAAAGCGATCGCCCTCCCTGGTAGCATTAGCTCTGATGCCGGACCATTCCTTTTACAGCAATTCCACCGAGGTCACCTTCCTCGCCCATCTGAAGGAATGCCTTTCCCATTGCCGCGGATTCTCCCTCTCCGTCTCTTTTATCAAGCGCGCGGGATTGGACCTTTTCTACGAAGACCTGATCCAAGCCCTCCAGTCCGGCGCCCGGGGCAGGATCTTGACCTCGACCTACCAGAATTTCACCGATTGCTATTCCCTGTCTTTTTTCTTGAAGCTCCAAAACGATTATCCCGGCCAATTCGAATGCCATCTCGAGGATGGCTCCTTCGGGAAAGACGGTTTCCATACGAAGGGTTACCTCTTCGAAATGGAAGACGGGTCGAAGGAGGTCATCATCGGATCCAGCAACATCACCCGATTCGCTTTGCTGTTCAACAAAGAATGGGACGTATCCGTCATCACCGACGAAAAGGACCCGTTCCTTTCCGCGGTGGAAAAAGAATTCGATTACCTTTATAGGAACACGCCAACCCTAAGCGAATCTTTGATTGCCTCATATCGAGATAAGCTCCAATACGCGATTTCCAGTTGGGACATGGACTCGTCCTATTTCGGAGGAAAAGAGGACATCCGCCCCAACCTCATGCAGCAAAAAGCCCTGATGGAACTAAGGAGGCAAAGAAGCATGGGCCAGCAAAGGGCCCTCGTGGTCGCGGCAACCGGATCTGGCAAAACCTTCCTCGCCGCTTTCGACGCCAAAAGCGTCGATGCCAAAAGGCTGCTTTTCTTGGCCCACAAAGACGCGATTCTGGAGGCTTCCCGGAAAACCTTCCAATCCGTCTTCAAAACCGCGAGAAGCTATGCCGTGTTCAATGGGAGCAATCAGAAAGGATTGGACGCGGATTTCCTTTTCGCTTCCATTCAGATGCTTCAACGCCATCTGGAGGAATTCTCGCCAACCCAATTCGACTACATCATCATCGACGAGGTCCATCACTCCGCGGCGAAGACCTACCAGGATGTCTTATCTTACTTCAAGCCGGAATTCCTATTGGGCCTGACCGCCACCCCCGAACGCATGGACGGGAAGTCCGTCTATGACATCTTCCAGAACAACGTCCCCTTCGATCTGAGGCTTAGGGAAGCCATTGAGAACGATTTGGTCGTCCCATTTCATTATTTCGGAATCAAAGATTCGTTCCTGTCCTATTCCGAAGAAGACGTGAAATCGAAAATCGGGGAAATCGCCAAGAGCATGTGCAGTCAAGAGAACTGCGACTTCATCGATGAGCAGATCCGAATCCACCGGCCAAGCGATTCCAAGCTGCGGTGCATCGGCTTCTGCTCCACGCGCTTCGAGGCCCAAAACCTCGCCTCCATCTTCGCGGAGAAAGGATATGGGACCGCCTATGTCGATAGCAGAACCGAGACGGGGGAGAGGCTGGAGATTTTCCGCCGGCTGGAGCAAACCGACGACCCCCTGAGCCTCGTTTTCGCGATCGATATCCTGAACGAAGGCATCGATGTACCCTCGATCAATATGGTTCTCTTTCTCCGCCCCACCGAATCGAGCACCATTTTCATTCAGCAGTTGGGCCGAGGACTCCGCAAATACAAAGGAAAACAATACCTGACCGTTTTGGACTTCATCGCGAATTCCTATCAACGTTCCTGCCAAATCGCCATGGCCTTGGGTTCCTTGTCCAAATCGGGAACCATCGACAAAGCCTCCATAAGCGATGGGGTCCTGACCTCTTTCGCTTCCTTGGATCTGCCGGGGGTTGAGATTCATTTCGATGAGGAATCCCAAGAAGAGATCCTTTCCTCCATCGAGCAGACCAACTTCAATCGCCTCGATCGCTTGGTCGCGGATTATGCCCGTTTTAAGAAGTCCCTTTGCCAAGAAGGCGAAATGAAAGAAGACGAGTACATAAAGCCGACTCTATATCTAGATGCCGCCCAAGGGATGGACTTTCTCCGTTTCGCCAAATATCCGGACTCTTATGCGGACTTCTTGGCAAAAGCCGACAAAAAGGCTATGCCCATCTTCCAAGAACCATCCTTAGAGACCCTGCGTTTCCTGAATTTCTTCCTCCCCCTCGTCCGAGAGGAGGAGTTCCAAATCCTCTTAGAGTTGCTTTCTGGGCCAAAATCGAAGTTGGCTTTGCAAGAATCCCTCTCCCAAAATGGATTCTTTTCCGAGGAGCGCTTCACGCACGCCCTCACCGTTTTGTCCGGCAAAGCCACCGTGAACACGACTGGGAACAAAACGCTCATCCAAAAAGAAGGAGAAGAATATTCTTTGTCTTTCCCCCTCGTCGACCCTCTCTTCAAAGAATA
>SFUB01000091.1 GCA_004561785.1 bacterium
CAGGAGTCCCAAATGTGGGAACGAAGATCATGGACGTTGTTCGATTTTTTCTGCCAAATCCAAAGCAATTCGTCCAAACAATTTTCGAAATTGGTTTTCCGAATCGTCAAAATGGGCAATTCCTTCTCAAGGTCGTACTCGTTGACGATGCCGAATTTCTTAATGGTGTGAGCCGGGGTTCCGTCTTCCCAGTGGGGCCGAACAGGATAATCGGTATCCCAGACTCCGTTCTCAAGGATATCCTCGATGTTCTTCTTGAAGATTTTATCTGCGGTGGACATGCGCCTTATTATAAAGGAAAGGCCGCCATCCATGGCGGCCTAAACTCCTATTTTATTATTTTAATTGTCGGACCGGTAATACCCGCATTTCATCGCTTCCGAGGCCACCGTCAGAACGTGATTCAGGAGCGTAGACGTTTTGCGTTCGGCTTCAACGGCCATTTCCTCGTTTGCTTCCTCAAGAACGGATGATTCTTTGGTCTCCAAGTACTTGGCATCGAACTTGATGATGTGGGCGCGGTTTGCGTCCTGCATTGCTTTTTGGTAACGTTCCACAAAGATCGCGGAGCTGTGGAAATGGGAGTCCGCCAGAGCCCCGATGATGCGATTGGCCCAATAGAAAGAAGAAGTATCGACCTTCATCGTCGTCTTCGAGAAATAGGCGGGGATCTTCGAGACGTTCGGGTAAATCGCCACAAAAGCATTGAAAGGATTCGGGCCCATGCAAATCCATTCGATCGTCGAGATCTCTTTTGGCAAATTCGGCCTGGCTTGCAAGCAAGTCATGAACGAAGTCCTGCTGATGCCGATGGGCCGATAGATGCCGTGGAGAGTTGGATCGCCCGCTTTGGAATAAGGATCATAGGGCGTTCCCTGATAGTAGGAAGAAAGGATGTATTTCACGTCTTCCACGGTGATTTTCCTTTCGGGGACCATGGACCAGGGGATATCGTCGGAAGTCGGCGTATATTGCGCGTTGGGCCCATCGTAGATAAAGCTGCGAGGATTGAAGTAACGCATCATAAACCAAGCCCTCGGGGTATTGTAGATATGATCGGAATCATCGCGCGAGCCGAAGGCCAAGCGAGGATTGAAAACGTCTCCCTGATCCAAGGCAAGATGATTCTTCTCCACGAATTCCCTCAAATCGGAAGAACATAGATTTTCCTTTTGCTCCCCATAAGCATCTTCAAAGGAGAAATCGTCCAATCCAAATTGGTTTGGCATCATTACATAGCGATCGTCCGGAATTCTCCTCGCGATCCAATGATGGCCCCCGATGGTCTCCAACCACCAGATCTCATCGGGGTCGTTGAAAGCAATGCCGTTTGGCTCATAGGTCCCATATTTCTCCAGCAAGGAGCCCAACCGCAGGACCCCCTCTCTAGCAGAATGAATGTAAGGCAGGATAAGGAGAACCAAATCCTCCTCGCCAAGCCCTCCCGGAATCTGCTTGCCATTTTTCTTTTTGGCAAGGACGTAAGGATCCGCGCCCAAAACCCTGGAGTTGCTCGTGATGGTCTCGGTAGCCGTCATGCCAACCCCCAAGGAATTGACTCCAGAAGCAGGCCAAACGCCCTGGCTAGGATCGACGTTCGGAATCATGGTGTAACGGAGCGGGTTGTCAGGAAGTTCGATCTTTAGCCTCCCGATTTTCGATTCATAAATTCTCTTTTGATCTTTTGGCTCGACGACAATCAACTTTTTGGGATCAAAATGCCCGTCATCGTTGCGAGCGATCATGGTCGATCCGTCGTTGCTTGCTTTTTTGCCGACGAGGATAGTTGTGCATGCCATAAATGTTAATTTTCCTTACACAAACCATTTTAACGCCGCAGCCCGATCTTTAAAAGGCCCGTATCAAGCAGGAAAGGTAGTCAATTTAACCGGCTTGGAAACCCCAGTGACCAAAGGGCCGTCTTGTCTAAGGGAAAAGGTGCGAATTGCCCGCCCATAGAACCCCTGAACAAGCTTTGCTGTTCATCTTGGACGGGAAAGGCGCGATCACCGATTAAGGCGAAGAATTTGCCGTGAAAGAGATTCTTTCTCTTTCGCTAAAAATGGCTTGCACGCCATGAAAGTCATCATCAATTTCAAATTTGCTTTGCTTCTAGAAAAAAACTAAGTCGCCCTCAAATTTTGCGTTCATCGCCGACCGCTCATGCTATTATTTGGCCAAGTATGGAACTCTCGCCTCTTGCCATCAGTGCCATCGGAGGAAACGCCATCGCCCTTGCGCTGATGGGGATTTGCTATTGGTCGTGCTTCTATCGTTTTCATAAAGGTGTTCGCACCAGCCAATGCCTATTTTGGATGCTGATCGTTACTTCGATCGTGTCCGTCACAGAAATCCTATCCTCCGTTTTCGACGGATGGAGCGGCACCGGAATGCGCGTGGTCCTTTACGCTTTGAACTCCGTTAACTTCCTAGCGGCTTTGGTGATGATGGTTTTGTGGCTTTTGTTTTTTCTTGCTTATTTCACCAAAAAGGCATCCAAAACCCATATTCTTCTCACCCATATCCCCATGGCGATCGGAATCATTTTGGTGATTCTTAATTTATTCTTCCCCATCTTCTTTTATCTGGATGCAAACAACGCCTATGTCCGGGGCTACGGTTACTATGCTTTGCTCGTCTTGGAGCTGAGCGCAGCTACCTGTACCGTTTTTTCTACCATATTCGTTCGGAGACACATGGAGCCCTTCAAAAATTTATCGACATATTTGTTCTTCACCCCGATTTTTGTGGGCTGTATCCTCCAGGCTTGTTTCTATGGATTGGCATTGCAATGGCCATCAATCGCAATTGGGATAACGGGTCTCATTCTCAGCGCTCAAAACCAATCCATATATAGGGACCCCCTCACGGGTTTATACAACAGGGTTTATCTTTCTTATCTTCAAAGAAATTTCTTCACAAGGAAGAAGACGTTCACCGTCATCATGGCGGACATCAACGATTTCAAATCCGTAAACGATGAATTTGGACACAAAATCGGGGATAAAGCGCTCATTGATACCGCGCGCACTTTGGTGTCTGTGGTCGGCGAATCCGGAAGCGTCGTGCGCTACGCCGGCGACGAGTTTTTAATCATCGTCCCCTCAGAAGAAAAAGATGTAAGCGAGAAATACATGAGCAAAATTAACGAAGCGTTTGCTAAGCAAGCAACGACACCTGAACGCCCCTATTCAATCAGTTTATCCATGGGATCCATTCAGTGCCGTTTATCAAATTCAGATTCTTTGGACGAATTCATGAACCAAATCGATAAACGCATGTACGAATCCAAGAAGCGCTACCACGAAGCACACCATCTCTCTCGCGAATATGAATAAACGCTATATCGCAAACGCCAAAAAGCCCATTGGAGAAATGGGGCGCAAACGGATTGAGGAAATGAACGCCCATCACGCCCCTTTGATTGACTGGGGCTTTAAGAATATTGCGGACGGTAATTTTCAAAGCGTCCTAGATTTGGGTTGCGGAGGTGGGGAAACCACCGCAAAACTCCTAAATTTCTCAAATAATATTCATTGCATTGGCCTTGATTATTCCAAGGTTGCCGTAGAAGCCGCCACTAAGCGGAACCAGGCGGCAATCTCAGAAGGGA
>SFUB01000092.1 GCA_004561785.1 bacterium
CAGAGAGCCGCCTTCCCCAAACATTTTATCGAAAGAGAAACCACCCAAAATGTTGATGCCCAAGCCAGACCATTCAAGGCATGTCATGTACCCTAAAAACTGAATAACGGCCCCTAGCACCAATGCCACAAAGCTCCAAAAGACAAAAAGCATCATTCCTTTGAAAGACTTAGCCGTTTTCTCCGCCTCTTTGTCTACGTTCCGGAAACCCCAGACCGAACTCAAGGACCAGTTCGCCGGAGTGGCAAGAACGAAGCCGATCACGGAGAAGAGAAACATCCAGAAAAACGCTCCAACGGGGCCCGCCCCGGAAGTTTTGCCGGCTAAGGCGGAAGTGACCCATCCCTCCACCGCCATATCAAGGATCGTCGCGTAACCGCCGATGATGACGAATCGGACGAGCTCGAGCCAAATATTCGCATCGCGGTCAATTTTCATTTTTTGCTGTTCCATGTTCTGCCTCGTTCAAGTCTCTCGGTCCTAGACCCCTTGCCCGGGTATTGTAGTACCTTCTTCCGTTCTTGTCTTAACTTCAAGAACGAAACGGCCGGAAGTGTTAGACTTAAGACGTTGGAAACAGGGAGGCTCGAATATGCAGTTGAATGAAAAGAGAACCATCATGATTTCAGGTCTTCCCCAAAGAATTCATTTATGGGGAAAAAACACCAACGCCCCCGTTATTCTTTTTTTGCACGGCGGTCCTGGAATGCCTTTCCGCCACAAGATCAGAAAGTATCTTTTGCCCTTGGCGGAAGAATATGTCCTCGCGGTCATCGACGAAAGGGGGGCTGGGGGAAGCTACAGCCCCGAATTGACTCCAGCAGATCTAACTCTAGAAAACTACGTCAACGACATTCGTGAATGGACCGAATATCTGAAGAAGAGGTTCAACCATAAAAAAATCTATTTGGTTGGCTTTTCTTTCGGCAGTTTAATTGGCAGCGTTGCCGCCTTTAGGGACCCTTCCTCTTATGCAGCCTATCTAGGCGTAGGCCAGTTCGTCGACATCGATGAGCTCATTTTGGAACGTTATCGCCTGCTTTGCCAAAAAGCTCGGGAGATCGGAGACGAATCGTTGGAGAGAAGGCTGGAGGAAATGGGCGAACCCGTTGGTGGGGAATTCAAAACCGAAGAAGACAATAAGTATTTCGGGGACCATTACTACCAAGCGATGGAACCCGCCCATTATCCTTCTTTTAACAAAAGAGAAATTGCACCGGTGAAGCGAAGCCTTGAATATACTTTCCTAGAAAAAAGAAATTTCGAAAATGGGCTGGCTCTCTCTTCCCAGGCCAAGGGAATGAACTTTGGGGTTCGTAGCGTTCTTCCCTTAGGATTCGCCTGCAAAATACCCCACTACATCATTCAGGGGGTGGATGACATTTCCACGCCCTACCGTCTGGCAGAAGAGTATTCAAAGCAAATTCACGCTCCCAAAAAAGCTTTCCTCGCTTATACCAATTCCGGTCACGAAGCACTCTTCGAAGAACCAGAGCGATTCATGATCGATGTGCGGAATAAGTTCAACGAAAACGTGGATTAATCTTCGCAAAACCCAGGTAATTTAGCCTCGAAATAAGAAGCTTTCGTCACGACGTCCCGATCGTCTTGGTGACTCAAAATGCGTACCGCGTCCGCCGGAGATAGCCAGTAGGCGTCGGATACTTCTGATTTCTGAGTTTTGATTTCCCCATGCTCAGCGTAGGCAGCAAACCAAACGACTTGCTTGAAAACTCCCTTCCCAGGAGCATATTGGGTCGTCATTCTGAAACCTGGAATGAACTTCACGCGGAGCCCCAGCTCCTCTTGAATTTCCCGCGCAGCGGTTCTAGTCTCATCCCCTTCGTCGCAAGGTTCAACATGCCCCTTAGGAATCGAGTAATGACCCTGGACCATATGCTCAACAAGAACCTTCCCATCTTTGAATATCACCGCACCACAACTTTTTTCTTGCCGCCCCAAAACGTTTTGGAGGCCTAAGATCTCATCTTCGCTTAAGCCAATCCGTTCGCAATAAGATTCCGCCGATCCATAACGTTTCAAAAAGCGGTTCCTCACTTCACGAAGATAGGTGATGTCCGGGGTTAGGCAAACATCGGGGAGCAAATTAGGCTGTTCCTTTTTAATGCGGATGGTGGCTTTCTCCAAAAGCGGGAATGAGGCCATAAAATCCGAGTTGATGGAGGCGAAATCAACTCCGGCCAAATCAAGGAGCAAAGCGCAGAAGACGCCCGTCCGATCCTTTCCGGCGTTGCAATGGATCAGCAATGGCTTATCCGCGTGTAGAACGGCCTTCAAAATCGCTCTAGAAGAAGAGGGGTCCTCAAGCATCTCCAAATAGCTTTCCACCCCATCGTTCCAGTCCCGCGGAATTCTTCCATTCCCATTCACGTTGAGATTTATTATTTGAAAGCTGGGATCTTCTTCGACCAACCCGATTTGCTCTTGCTTAGCCTTTATTTCCCGCAAATCCAAGATGGTTTTTATCCCGAGGCGTTTAATCTTATTGACGTCGGCCTCGGTCGCATCCATCAAAGTTGCCGAACGATAGATCACTCCAAAGGAGGTTTCGCCGTAACGGCATTCATATCCGCCTAAATCACGGAAGTTTTCGATCTTTTCAAAAGAATAGTTCCTTGCCATATCGCGGGTAGTTTAGCCCAGTTGCTGCCAAGAAAAAAGCGAGTCGCTGAGACTCGCTGTTTTGGAGGTCAGATCGATAATTATTCGGCCGGTTTTTCCACTTCCCCGTTCTGCTTCTTGAGCTCGGCAAGAATCGCGGTGAGGAGTTCTTCCTGAGTGGGCTTTGGGGCGCCGGGCACGACGGGAGCAGGACGCTCCTCGGGGTGTTTCTGATAATAGGCTTCTCTGGCATTGGCTTCGAATTCCAAACGCTTCTTGTTCAAAGCCGCGACGGTTTTGACGATAACGAATAGGGTCAAAGCAATGATGAGGAAGGAAATAACCGCGTTGATGAAGGTGCCCCAGTCGATGACGGCGGACATGTTGTAGGTATAGGTCGTGCCGTGCAGGGTATACTTCGAGAGAATGGTGGCCTTAACGTTCTCAATAAGGGTGGGAGTGTTTTCGACGGTGCTCTCACCATAGGTGCTGATGGCTTGGCTCCTGGCCAAATTTTGAAGCTGGTCAGCACTGAAGAACTGGCCGATGCCTTCCATGCCTTTTTGAGCATCGTTGGCCGCGGGAAGAACTGTGATGAGTCCTTTGAGACCACCAGGGACGCCCCAAGTGCAGATGCTGAGAAGAATGTTGGTGAAGGCGGTTACAATCGCGTTGAACGCGCCGCCGATGACGACGCCGACCGCGAGGTTGAAGGCGTTTCCGCGATTGATGAAGGCTTTGAATTCAGCCCAAAGGCGCTTCCGCTTTTCCTTAAGGGCCTTTTTCTTTTCGGTTTTAACTGAGTCGGACATAAAACGTTCCTTTCTGATGTGACCTCCAAAATGAACGGCAATACTATAGGACCGCTTCTCTGTGAGCGCAAACAATCAAAAAAAGATCTTGGAAAAGGGCAAGCAAAAGACACCCAAATCCCCTGTATAGAAATCTTTTTTCGTCAATCC